>JBNKHB010000273.1:0-3476 GCA_050290125.1 Robiginitalea sp. | reverse complement strand
AGGGTGAATGCCAATGCGGGCACGGTACTGTATGACGGGATGCCCATGAACAATGTAAGCGGCAGCCTGAACCTGCGGGATCAGGAGATCCGGATGCAGAATGTAAAGTCCAATGCGCTCAATGGCCTGCTGTCCCTGGACGGTTCGCTGAGCACCCGGGAAGGCGCGCCGCGCTTTAAGATGGACCTGGGGATCGACGGCGTAGAGATCCGCGAGACCCTGGAGGCCATCGAATTGTTAGAAACCCTGGCACCCATCGCCTCCATCCTAAATGGCAAACTGAATTCCAAGGTGAGCCTGGGGGGACTGCTGAAGGAAGATTTCAGCCCCGACCTAATGAGCCTGGCCGGCAATGTGGTGGCCGAGGTGTTGTCCAGCGAAATGAGCGGCCGTAAGGCGCAGGTTGTGCAGGCATTGGATACCCGTCTGGATTTTGTCGACTTTTCCCAGCTGAACCTGAAAGGGCTCAAGACTGTTTTGGCCTTTGAGGACGGGGTGGTGGCCGTACGCCCGTTCTCCTTCAACTACAAGGACATTGGGATTGCCGTGGAAGGCGGCCACACCTTTGACCAGCAACTGGATTATAAGGTAACGCTGCAGGTGCCGGCCAAATACCTGGGGTCTGAGGTGAACCGTTTGCTTACAGAGCTGCAGGAGCCTGGCCTGGCAGAGGTGACGATCCCCGTGGTGGCCAGTGTGGGGGGCAGGTATTCGGATCCGAGCGTACAGACCGACCTAAAAGCGGCCGTCACCGATCTGACCTCCCGGCTCGTGGAGGCACAGAAGCAGAAACTCTTGGCTTCCGGGAAGGAAAAAGCACAATCGCTTCTGGGGGATATCATCAGTGGGAAGAAAGACAGCACCAAAACGGATTCGGACACCACCCGAAGCAGCCTGGGCGGGGTCCTCCAGCAGGTGACCGGTCTTAAAAAGCCCGACAGCACCAGGACGCGGACCGATTCCGCCCCGCAGGCGGAGACGACCGTCAAAAAAGCGGCGAAGAACATTCTCGGGGGGCTGCTGAACCGAAAGAAGGACACAGCCGCGACCGCCCGGGACAGTGTGCAGTAGGCGCAGCTTGTTCAATTCAGGATCTCCAGGGACACAACATACCCTTCACTGCCGCGGACATTGAAAACCGTTTGGTCTTCAAACAGCAGGTATTGCCCCTTAATGCCCTTTAGGGTGCCGGAATATTCCGGGGATTTATCCAGGTTCAGGCTCTTGACCTTGTCCGGATATTGCAGTACCGGGAATTTCAGCTGGGTCTCCGGGGTAGTTTCGATAAAATAGGGCAGGGCTTCTTCCGGGATGTAGGCTTTGAGCCGGTCCCGCCAGGCGGCCAGATCCACGTCTTCCAGCTGGTTGGTCAGCATCTTCCTCCAATTGGTCTTGTCGCTTACATGTTCCTTCAGGGCCACCTCGGTGATCCCGGCAAGGTACCGGTTCGGGGTTTCTACAATTTCAATGGCCTCGTGGGCCCCCTGATCGATCCAGCGGGTAGGGATCTGTGATTTCCTGGTGACCCCTACCTTAACGTTGCTGGAGTTGGCCAGGTAAACGACGTGGGGTTGCAGCTGCATCTTCTTTTCAAACTCCAGGTCGCGGTCCTCCTTACCCAGGTGGGCGGTGCTAAGCTCCGGGTGCATGATCCATTCTCCAGCGCGCGGCGTTTCAAAGAAACAGTTGCGGCAGAAACCCTGGCGGAAGATGGGAAGGTCCTCCCCGCAATTCAGGCACTGATAGCGCAGAAAACGGATGCCGATACGGCGGTCCAGCAGCAGGTTCATGTACACAAAGTCACCGGGGAAAATCAGGTAATAGCTGATGGGGTCATTGAGCTCCGTCTGCATTTTACGGAGCACGCCTTCGTAGCGCATAAAAGGAAGGGTATTTGGATTAAAATGCTATCTTTAGAAGCCCTCCGGGCGCCTTAAAGATACCCAAAAATGCCTATTCCGCTGTTGAATTCCATCGCCTCCTGGCTCCTGAAAAAGCGGTACCATCAGATTGAGTTATTTCTGAAGTATCCGGCGGAAGTGCAACAGGAAGTGCTCAGTCAATTACTGGATTTTGCGGAGGAAACCGAGATCGGCCAGCAGTACGGTTTTGAGGGAATTTCCGGTTACGAGGCCTTTGCCGCCCGTATGCCCATCGTAACCTATGAGGAAGTGGAGCCCATGATCGAGCGAAGCAGGCGGGGGGAGCAAAATATTTTCTGGCCCACCGAGATCCGATGGTTTGCCAAGAGCAGCGGTACCACCAATGCCAAAAGCAAGTTTATCCCGGTAAGTACCGAGGCCCTGGAAGACTGCCATTTCAAGTCGGGGAAGGACATGCTTTGCCTGTATCTCAACAACAATCCGGACTCCCAACTCTTTACCGGGAAAAGCCTGCGGTTGGGAGGCAGCAAGCAGCTCTATCAGGACAACGGCACCTACTTTGGCGACCTCTCCGCCATCCTGATCGACAACATGCCGCTGTGGGCGGAATTCAGCAGTACGCCGAGCAACAAAGTATCCCTGATGGGCGAATGGGAGGAAAAGCTGAAGGCCATCACCAATGAAAGCATCAGGGAGAACGTGACCAGCCTGGCCGGCGTCCCTTCCTGGATGATGGTGCTGCTCAACCATGTACTGAAGGAGACCGGCAGGCCGCACCTCTTTGAGGTCTGGGAAAACCTGGAGGTATATTTCCACGGCGGGGTGAATTTTAATCCCTACCGGGAGCAATACCGCAACCTGTTGCCCCGCGACTCCTTCCAGTACTACGAGATCTACAACGCGTCGGAAGGCTTTTTTGCCATCCAGGACCGCAATCACAGCGAGGATTTGCTGCTGATGCTGGATTACGGCATCTTCTACGAATTCATCCCCATGGATACTTACGGGACCCCCGGGCAGCGGGTCGTACCGCTATGGGAGGTAGTCCCGGGCGTGAACTACGCCATTGTCATTACCACCAACGCCGGATTGTGGCGTTATCAGATCGGGGACACGGTGCGTTTTACCAGTACGGACCCGTACCGGATCCGGATCACGGGCCGTACCAAACACCACATCAACGTATTCGGGGAAGAGCTCATCGTGGAGAATGCGGAAGAGGCGCTGAGGCGTAGTTGCAACGCCTCCGGAGCTTGCATTGCCGACTATACCGTGGCGCCGGTCTTTATGCAGGGCCGGGAAAAAGGGTCACACGAGTGGTTGATCGAATTCCGAAAGCCGCCGGCAGATATGGATGCCTTCGGTCAAAGCCTGGACCGGGCCTTGCAGGAGCTGAATTCGGATTACGAGGCGAAGCGCTACCGGAATATGACCCTGAAGCCGCCCACCATTCACCAGGCCCCGGGCGCGCCGGTCACCACCGGTTTGGGCGGTGGTACGGCCATCGATATCAGGCTGTCGAGCCCACGCGGACTCACCCCTGAGCTGCGCGCGCACATCGACTCATTCAAAGTGCCCGCACCCACAACCCCC
>JBNKHB010000272.1:0-3477 GCA_050290125.1 Robiginitalea sp. | reverse complement strand
CCTTCAATGCAACCGGAAAGGAGACCTATAAGATGCTGGAGAAAACGGCCATTTATGTGCTGCGGGCCCTGGCCGTGCATCTGAATCTGCCTGAGACCTATTTTGACGACTATGTGCGCAACGGGAATTCCATTTTGAGGCCCATTCACTACCCGCCTATCCAGGAGGAACCCAAAGATGCCGTCCGGGCCGCTGCGCACGGGGACATCAACCTGATCACACTGCTGATGGGAGCCCACGGCAAAGGCCTGCAGGTCCAGAACCATCAGGGCGAATGGGTGGATGCCATCGCCGCCCCGGACGAATTGATGATCAACGTGGGGGATATGCTGTCGCGGCTTACCAACAATTGCCTGAAGTCCACTATTCACCGGGTGGTAAACCCGCCGCGCGAACTATGGGGAACATCCCGGTATTCCATTCCCTTCTTCATGCACCCGGTAAGCTCCATGCCCCTCAACTGCCTGGAGCATTGCGTGGATGACGAACACCCCAAGCAATTCGAGGATATCTCCGCCGGCGAATACCTGAACGAACGCCTTGTGGAACTGGGATTGGTCAAGAAGTAAGGACGATTCCCCTTCAGCCACCCCTAAAGGACAATAATGGAAAGATTTGTAATGTGGATTTAAAGGATCAATTGCGACAACTCTTCCCGGATCATGAGCCGGAACCCGAATCCGAGTCGGGGCCTGAACCCGAAATCTGGCTGCAGGACGCCCCAATCCTTTGCAAGTATGAAAAAAGAAAGGGGAAACCCGTAACCGTGCTGGACGGTTATACCGGGGCCGACCGCGATTTTGCCAAACTGACGCGCATCCTCAAAAAGGAGTTCAATGTCGGAGGCAGCTATAAAAACGAACAAATCCTGATTCAGGGGGATTACCGGGACCGGATCATGGAACTGCTTCGGCAAATGGGCTTTGCGGTTAAACGTGTAGGCGGCTAGAAGTCCTATTTCTGTTAAATTCTTTTTGATTTTATCGGTGAAATGTTACTTTTAGGGGTCATAACCACAACTTTCCGTCTAAGATGAGTTCCCAACTTCATATCACCAACGGGGATAATTTTACCCTGAAATTACAGGAGTTAAAATTCAAAGGTGATATCATTACGTGGCGGGAGATGCTGTGTGAAGGGAAGACGGAGACGAACGTGGGCAGTGAATCCTTCTGGAAGACCCGTTTTGAGTACCTTCACAAGAATTACAATGTAAGCAAGAGCTGGTTTATTGAGAAGACGCTAAAAGAATACCGCTCCCTTTGCAACCACAAGCAACAAGATGAGATCGTACTCTGGTTTGAGTACGATCTTTTTTGTCAGATCAATATGCTGGCGGTGATCAGCTGGCTCAAGACCCACCGGAGGCATGCGCGGATCACCCTGGCATGTAGCGGCCGTCAGGAAGGAAGCGATAAATTGCTGGGGCTGAGCGAACTTTCGGAGGAACAATTGCAGACGCTCTTTGAAGACCGGATCGAACTAACCCAGGACGATATTGAATACGCCGATTATGTTTGGCAACTGTATTGCAGCGACAACCCGATCCGCCTGGAAAACCTTACGGATTTTGACACCTATCAGTTTGATTACCTGGAAAATACGCTTCAGACGCATCTGAAGCGCTTCCCTACAATCAAGAATGGCCTGAATGAGATAGAGAACCGCATCCTGCAGCTTGCAGCAGATGAAAAGCCGTCCACCAAGAAGGCCTTTATGAAGTCCTTGCTGGCCAATCAGGGTTGGTACGGTTTCGGGGACACCCAATACCAGCGCATCCTGGGTACCCTTCGCCCTCTTTTCCATTCCATGAGCCCGGTGCGCCTGAACAAAAAAGGCCAGGATATCCTGGGCTGCCGCACGAGCTACTACTCGATCATCCGCGATAACGAAGCGTATCTGGGCGGCGCACTGAAATACAACTACCTCTACAACACGGAATCCGGACGCATCCTAAAGCTCTGACATGTCCTTAGCGCCCTCCGAACTCATTCTCAACAGGGACGGCTCCGTATACCACTTGAATTTAATACCTGAAGACCTTGCAGACTGCGTGTTGCTGGTTGGGGACCCGGAGCGCGTACCGCTAATATCCAGGCATTTTGATAGCGTGGAAGTCCGCAAATCAAAAAGGGAATTCATTACGCACACCGGCCGGCTGGAAGGAAGGCGAATCAGCGTGGTATCCACCGGGATCGGGGCCGATAACATTGATATCGTCCTCAATGAATTGGATGCGTTGGCCAGTCTGGACCTGGACCGCCGGATCCCGTTGGACAAGCCACGTAGCCTGGAGCTGATCCGTGTGGGCACTTCCGGGGCACTGCAGCATGATGTGCCGGTAGATTCCTTTGTGTTAAGTGATTACGGAATGGGATTTGACGGATTGCTTCATTATTATCAAAGCGAATCCGTGCAGCGTCCGGACATACAACTCGCCTTTCTGGAACAGACCCGATGGGAGGTTTTGCTCGCCGTACCCTATGTGGTTCCTGCGGATATCCGTTTATGCGAGCAGCTGGACGCGCATGACATCATTCGGGGTATTACCGCGACCAATCCCGGATTTTATGCCCCCCAGGGAAGGCAATTGCGACTACAGGCGGCCGACCCTGGTTTGCTCGGTAAACTCACCTCCTTTCAGTTCGAAGACCTACGGATCCTGAATATGGAAATGGAAACGGCTGCCATCCTGGGCATGGCCGGCCTGATGGGGCATCGGGCAGCGTCCCTGAGCTGTGTTTTGGCCAATCGGGCCGAAGGCAGTTTTTCGGCCAACCCCAGGGAAACGATTGAGCGGTTGATCGCCTTTACACTGGAACGACTCCTGAGAAGCTAAACTCCGATTATGACGAAATTGCGCATCGCCGGCGTGCCGGAACACTTTAACCTACCCTGGCACCTGGCCCTGGAGGACGGGGCTTTTAAGGCTCATGGGGTTGACCTGGAATGGACCGATGTACCCGAAGGCAGCGGACGCATGAGCGCCATGCTGGGCAGCGGAGAAGCGGACCTTGCCGTAATCCTTACGGACGGCCTGATCAAGGCTGTGGCTGATGGTTTGCCTGCGGTGATCCTACAGGAATACATCGCTTCCCCCCTCCTTTGGGGAATCCACGTATCTGCCGACGCCGAATTCGGGACGGAAGAGGACCTGAAAGGTACACGGGCGGCCATAAGCCGTTTCGGCAGCGGCAGCCATTTAATGGCCTACGTGAACGCCGGGCGGATGGCTTGGGATACCGATGAGCTGCGGTTTCAGGTGGTAGACACCCTGGAGGGCGCCGTCAGGCAGTTGCAGGATGGAACCGCCGATTATTTCATGTGGGAACGCTTCACAACCCAACCCTTGGTGGACCAGGGCGTATTCCGGCGCGTTGGGGTCTGCCCTACTCCCTGGCCGTGCTTTGTGCTGGCTGTACGGCGGGATACCGCCGAAGCACAACACGGATCCTTGACCGCTGTCCTAAGTGTTAT
>JBNKHB010000271.1:0-3489 GCA_050290125.1 Robiginitalea sp. | reverse complement strand
CATGATATCGGAGAACAGGGCTTTATTCGGACTCCCGTCCTCCAGGAAGGGGGATTCGCCCCCGAACTTCTCGTCGATCAGGTGCTGTGCGATGTCCGCATTAAGGCGCTGTAGCGAAGCCTGATGATAATTGCGCAGGGTATAACCCGTGATCAGCACATAGGACGCTCCCATGATCAGAATGATGGCGGCCAGTACCAACGCGATCTTTTTGATGAGTCTGGGAGTCAGGGTATTGCGCGCCTCGTTCATAGTACCATGTCTTCGTTGAATTTATAGCCAACCCCCCAGGTAGTGAGCACATAACGGGGCTCCGACATATCCGATTCGATCTTGGCCCGCAACCGGTTGATATGGGAGTTAACGGTATGCTCATAGCCTTCAAAATTGTAGCCCCAGATCATATTGAGCAACTCGCTTCGGCTGTAATTCCTCCCGGGGTTGGAAGCCATCAATACCAACAGCTCAAATTCTTTCGGTGACAGGTCAATCCGCCGTCCGCCCAATTCCACCCGCCTTTTCTCAACGTCGATGCTCAGGTCCCTGAACCGCATCCCGGAGCGACCCGCACTGGGGCCGTCCTCCTTTCGGCTACGACGCATAACCGCTTTTATCCGTGCCAGCAATTCCCGGATGGAAAAGGGTTTGGTGATGTAATCGTCGGCGCCGATCTCCAATCCCAGTACCCGGTCAATCTCCTCAGACTTTGCAGTGAGCATGATCAGTGGCACGTTCTTTTCCGCACGGATGCGTTTGCATACCTCAATCCCGTCCAGCCCGGGCAACGTCAGGTCCAGGAGAATAAGGTCAAATTCCCCGGCAAGGGCCGTCCTGAGGCCTTCGGCGCCGTCCATGCACCGGGTGGGCGCATAGTTCAGGTCCTTCAGGTGGATTTCAAGCAAGCTGACGATTTCGGGATCGTCTTCTATGATCAGGATACGTTTCATAGGATGGGGTCCAAGGAAGTTAAAAAAGTTCACAGAAGGATCACATCAGGATCAAAATGCTTTGGGACCTTGTAAATACCCATAGATACCGGCGTTTTGCTCCCTGGTGAGTACTCACTAAGCCGTAACCCTCACGGAATCCTTACAAATCCGATCAAAAGTTGATTTGGTTGTGACCGCTTTGTTATCTGGGCGGACAACATTGCGGTTGTAATCTTAAAAACCGAGACTATGAAAACTAGAACGCTTATCGGATGTACGCTGATGGCAGCATTCCTGACGTTGACCGCCTGCAACAAATTCAGGGGCGACAGCGACGATATGGAGGATCCGACCTATTCCTTTGACATTACTGTGACCAATGCAGTGAATTTCTTTAACGCTACGGCCTTTAATACGCCGGACGGGGCGGAAATGCCGGGGCCGCTTCCGGAGCCGGGAACCAGTTACTCCGTTACCTTCAAGGCGTATCCGGGGTCCCTTTTGAGCTTTGCTACCATGTCTGTGATCTCCAATGACTGGTTCTATGCGCCTTCGGGAGAAGGGATTGCCCTGTTTGAAGAGGGTTCACCTATATCCGGCGACATTACAGAGCAGATCTATCTCTGGGATGCCGGCGTGGAAGAGGAGGACCCGGCCACCCGTACTTCCGAGCCGGGAGGGGCTGAAGCCGGAGCCCCCGATGACGATACCTCCGTCCGCATCGTGGACGCTACGGTGGAAGACCAAATCCGCGTGTGGCTGGAATGCGACAACGACGAGGGCTATTTTACACTGACCATTGAAAATGTTGCAGGCGCCATGCACCCGGAAACGCCCACCATGCTTTCCCCCGGTATCACGGTGGTTCATGCAATGCCGGATGCCCTCTTTACCGAAGGCGATCCGGATCGTGGACTGGGCTTGTCCGACATTGCTGTCCAGGGGAATCCCGGCCCCTTGCATGGATGGTTCACCGAAACCGGCAGCAACGGCTTGCCGCTGCGCCTGGCATCCTCCTTTACCGTGCTTTCGCCCGGAACGGCCTATGCTTTTGAGGCGGCAACGGATCCTCTTTTTGAACTGGGAATGCCCCATCATGCCGAAAGTGGCCTGGAAGCCCTGGCCGAGGATGGAATGAACGGCGGGGCCACGGGATATCTGGGCATGGAAGAGGGATTGCCGGCGACGAACGACGACCAGGCCGCTATCATTCCCCCGGGTCAAAGCCTCACCTTTACCCTGGAGGACGTTCCCGCCGGGTATAAACTCGGGCTGGCCACCATGTTCGTTTTCAGCAATGACTGGTTCCTGGCTGCCCGCCCCGGAGGGATCCCTCTTTTTGATGCCAGCGGCTCCCCGGTGGAAAATATGGACGCCACCGCTTATATAGCGCTCTACGATGCGGGTACGGAAGCAGACGAGCCTGTAGGCTTTGGCGATAACCAGGCACCCTTCCAATTCGGCCCGGATACCGGCGATCCGGATCCCGATAATACGGTGCGATACGTAATGTCCATCGATGACCTGCAGTTTGGTAAAGGCCTGCTGGAAAATCCATCCGCCGCAGCCGGATTTGAAAACCCTGAGGGGGGATACAACCTGGTGACGGTTACCATCAGGCGTCACTGATCATAACAGGAATTATGAATATCAAATAATGTGGTGAACTTAAAAGACCCCGGCTTCCCGGGGTCTTTTTGCCACAACACAAGAATTCCGGCTTAGGGCCAGGAATCAAAATTTTCGTTGATCTGATCAAAATTATAGGAACCTACAAGCAATTTCCGGTAATAGAACGCAAGGCCGGTAAGCACTACCAGGAAAAGCTGCAACATGAGGATGCTCACTCCAACCGGCAGAAAGGTGCCGGGGATTATATGGGCATCGTAGTCATCGTAGCTGAACAGTATGTATAAGGTGTCCAGGCACTTAAAGACATAGATCAGCATTACGGCATACATGCCGTATTCCACATTTCGCATTTGCGGGTCGGCAAACTCTTCCTCCCTTACTTTAAAATTGATTACGTACAGGTATATGAAATGCAGGATGGTAAGTACCGGGAAAATGTAGTTGTCGATTTTAAGCAAATAGAAACGGTTGGAGTACAGCCCGTAAAAATTCATGACAATGAGTACCGGTAAGACCAGCAGGGTTGCATACAAGCACGTCTTCCAGGTGAAGAGTTGGGGTAGGGGAAAAAGCTGTTTTAGGGCTTTCACAGATTTGGGAACTTTTATTTCGTAAGTAGAACGGCTGGGAAAAATGAATATTTCAGGGAATTCGACGAACAACATCCAATGTTGCCAAGCCCTGTAAAAGTGTTGTGAAAACAGCGTGGAAATCCTATTTTAGGATAGGGAACCGTGCAGTACACCGGACATTCGTGCCTATGCAAACCGCCACCGAACAACAATTTTTCCTGCGTCTGGAGTTCCTGGGCTTCCGGTACCACGGCTGGCAGTACCAGCCGGGCACCCTTACCCTGGAAGGCATGTTAAGGAAAACCCTGCGCTTTGTGCTTCCCGGGACCCGGGTAAAAATGGTTGCGGCCAGCAGG
>JBNKHB010000270.1:0-3498 GCA_050290125.1 Robiginitalea sp. | reverse complement strand
GTAGAAGCATAATCCGTCCTACTCCACCTCCACGATCATCTCCACCTCCACACACAGGTTCCGCGGCAGCGACCCCATGCCTACGGCAGCGCGCGCGTGTTTCCCGCGCTCCCCGAACACCTCAACCATCAGGTCGGAAAACCCGTTGATCACTTCCGGGTGGTCGGTGAATTCAGGCGTTGCATTCACCATGCCCAATACCTTGACCACACGCTTCACATTTTTTAGGTCCCCGATCTCCGCTTTCAAGGCCGCCAATTGTCCGATACCGGCCCGGCGCGCCGCCTGGTACCCCTCTTCCACCGTCATCCCGGCCCCGAGTTTCCCGGTGATCAGGTTGCCGGCCTCATCCCGCGGGCCCTTCCCCGCCAGGAAAACCAGGTTGCCGCTGCGGACCGCATGCACGTAATTGGCCACGGGGGTGGATGGCGGCTCCAATGCTATCCCCAGTTCGGCCAAACGACCTTCCGGATCAAAATCCGAAGGCATCTCCGATTCAATGTCGGAAACAACCGCTTGGTCCGAACCCGATTCCTTGCAGGACCCGGCTGCCAGCAGCAATCCAATGGATAGAAGTAATAGTCTGTTGCGCATCGTAGATGTTTTCCCTAAAGATACGCGCACGGGCGGAAAAGAAAATGGCTGTTTATTCCCCGGAATCCTCATACTGGAATACAGCCTCAATAGAATGGCCAAATAGGCGGGCAATCCGGAAGGCCGTCGGCAGGCTCGGGTCGAACTTTTCTTTCTCTATGGCATTGATGGTCTGGCGCGAAACCCCGACGGCATCCGCCAGGTCTTCCTGCGTCATTTTTCGCTCCGCCCTTAAAACTCGTAACCGGTTTTTCATCAGCTCAGGAATTTGAAGCGTTCAGCAATAGCGACGCGTATTGATGAATATGGTAACGATGTAACAAAGTCCCATAAACAGTACCAGGTTACTGATCTCGGCATCACCGGAAATGAGGTTGGTTACATCCAGCGCGGAATACGCCAGCCCTACCACCAGGGTCAGGCCCAGGGTGAGCCCCATGGATTCCAACTGGATCTTGCGTTCCAATTCGTCAAACTGCTCCATCAGTTTCCGGTACGTGAGTACCATGCCGATCCCAAGGATCAGGTTTACCGCCAGGGTCAGCGCGGTGATCCCATTTTCCCCGTTCCAAATTTCGCGGTGTCCGAATACGACCAGGGCTTCGGTCAACACCCAGCCAAAGGTCCAGAGCGCCAGGCGCTGCAGACGTTTCTTCCGGATGCTTTTATTGTTGATTGCAGATGGTTCCATTGTAAATATTATTTTACGATATGACAAGTTTACTTGACAAAGATAATAAATTCTGCAAAATGTCAAGTTAATTTTACTTTTTTGTTTAATCCATGCATTTCACCGATAAAATGTAGGGTTTTACCGAAGCTGGTTGTTACTAGCCGGGAGGAAGCGGGCCCTTTTGCGAGCCGGGAAGCCCCTCCTGCAAGTTGCTGGTGGCCAACAACCCGGCCAATCAACCGGCAAAATTCGATACCTTCGTCTAACCAACATCATTACATGAAGACCTCGATTCGCTCCGCCCTGCGGCAGCTGTTCAACCTGCTCTTCTCCACGCGCGCCTCCGGGCTTTATTTGATCCTTTTTGCCCTGGCCATCGGTACGGCAACCTTTATTGAGAATGATTTCGGGACCAGCGCCGCCCAGAAACTGATCTACCGAACCCACCTTTTTGAACTGCTACTGATCCTTTTAGGGATTTCCATCCTGGTGAATATCGTCCGGTTCCGGATGGTCCAACAGCGAAAGTGGCCATTGCTGCTGTTTCACCTGTCCATCCTGATCATCCTGATCGGAGCCGGGATTACGCGGTATTTCGGGTATGAAGGCGTCATGCACATCCGCGAGAACGGCAGTTCTGATCAGTTTTATTCCAGTGAGCCCTATCTCAAGTTCCAGGTATCCTACGACGGGCAGACCTATGACTTTGACGAAAAAGTGTTGTTTGCCTCCCTGGGCAATAACCATTGGGAGGAATCCTATCTGATTGCGGACCGGCAACTGAACCTGGAGGTCCGGGAGGTGATCCCCAATCCACAGCAGCGCCTGGAGGCGGATCCCAACGGAAGCCCCGTGCTGAAGGTTGTCATCCCGGGCGCCGGAGGCCGCGAAGAGTATTTCCTGAGCCCCGGGGATACCCGGCAGCTAGGCAACACCTTCTTTAATTTTACGGGGACCCGAATGGCAGGGGCCATCAACCTGCACTACCGGAACGATTCCCTGTTGTTGCAATCGGACCGGCCGCTTACACGCATGCAGATGGCCACCCGGCAAACGGATTCGGTGGGAGCCTCTGCGGACTTTGAACCCTTACACCTGCGATCGCTTTATGGCGACGGCGCCAACCGCTTCGTATTCCCGGAATTCCTGCCCACAGCCAAAAGCGCGATAGGTTCTACGGATCCGAAGATCCGGAATGAAAGCACGGTGGCGCTGCTTTTGGAGGTTCAGGAAGGACAGGCCAGTCAACAAGCCTACCTGTATGGCAACAAAGGGATGCCGGGGCAGGAACAGGTATTCCATTTCGGCGATCTGGAATTGCGCGCTACCTACGGGTCCAAACCCGTCCATATTCCCTTTTCCCTTCGCCTGAACCGCTTTATAATGGAACGGTATCCGGGGACCGAAAGCGCCTCCTCCTATGCCAGCGAGGTGACCCTTGTAGACCCTTCCAACGGGGTACAGGAGGACCACCGGATCTTTATGAATAACATCCTGAATTACGGAGGGTATCGCTTCTTCCAATCCTCCTACGACCGGGATGAACTGGGTACCTACCTCAGCGTGAACCACGATTTCTGGGGGACCTGGGTGACCTACCTGGGATATGGGCTGCTTGCCCTCGGGATGATCCTGACCCTCTTCAGCAAGAAAACCCGCTTTTACGACCTGAATCAGAAGATCCGGAAACTCCACGCCAAACAGGCCGTGATTCTGTTGTTTATTTCGCTTGCCCTGCCTTCCGCTACTCACGCCCAAGGTGATGATGCTTTTGCCAGATTTGCGGTGAGCGAGGCGCATGCCGATCGCTTTAGCCGTTGCATGGTACAGGATTTCAAGGGCCGGATGAAGCCGGTCCATACGCTTTCCCGCGAGATCTTCCGGAAGGTGGCCCGCAAGGAATCCCTCTTCGGCCTCACCCCGGACCAGCTCCTGCTCAGCATGTATGCGGAGCCGCAGAACTGGTATGGGGCACCCGTGATCAGGCTCGGCAGACACGAAGAGATTAAAAAGAGCCTGAGCGCCGGGGGCAGCTATGCGGCCTACAAGGATTTTTTTAACCGGGACGGTAGCTACAAGCTGCGCGACCAGGTGCGGCAGGACAATGAACTGGTGGACCTCATTCACCGCAAATATGCCATTAAAAACACGGTTGGCTATTCCCTGAACGCGCTGGTGGACTTTGATGACCCGATCGACATTCTGACCCACCTCATGGTCGGATCTGAAGG
>JBNKHB010000269.1:0-3499 GCA_050290125.1 Robiginitalea sp. | reverse complement strand
CAGCCCGCGCCGTGATCGCTCCGGTTGATCCTTGCCTGTGCCTCGGATATCCGGTGCGGTCCGAAACTAAGGGCCCGGAGGATCTCGCCGGGCCTCAAATGCATGCTTGCCCACCCCAGGGGGCTGTCCCCATGGGCATCCCGGGCGGTTTTATCCGCCCCGGCCTCCAGGAGGTATTCAATGGTCTTTAGATCGGCATACGCCGCTGCCCTGTGCAGCGGCGTTTCGCCTTTGGTACGTACGTCCCTCATAAAGGCCCCGGTTTCCACCCCGGGCTTTGTGACTGCATTCACCTTGGCCCCATTGTCCACCAGTACGCGTACCGTATACAGGTAATAAGGGCGTCCGGCCTTGCTAAGCGCACTGTGCAGGGGGGTCTCATCGGTTCCCGGTACTGTAGAGTTAACGTTGGCGCCCTGTGCGATCAGGAAATCGCAGATCTTCCAGTGACCGAAAAAGGCTGCGTTTCCCAACTCAGCATCCAGGTCCATAACGCTGAGGTCGCCGCCGGCCTGAAGTACGTTACGCAGGGCGGTCAGGTCGTTGTAATACACGAACCATTGCAGGGGTGAAACAGGTTTGGAATCCAGCAGGCGCTCCCAGTCCGGACGCTGCAGCAGATCCAGTACGAGGTCCGTGCGGCCCCTGGCGATCTTTTCCAGCAATTGAGCGGCGTCCATAACTTCACCGTTAGCGGTTAATCGGGTTAATCCAGCATAAAGAGGGCATTGGCGAAAAACAGTTTTCCGTTCTCCCAGAACCCTCTGAACAGTGGGTTATCTACCATATATACCACCTGGCCCCGGCCAAATTCTTCTGCTCCAAAAACCAGGCTGTTCGGGATTTGCCGCAGCGCCTCGCTACCTGCAAAACCCGCTACCGGCCTGGGGTTATCCTCCAGATACGCCACCGTACCGCCTTTCAGATAGGCGTAGGCATCGCTGCCCAGTTTCAAACTGTAGTAGGAATCCGGATAGCCAAAGGCCAATGGGTGGGTCGGGTCCACCCTGGTCTTGAATACGGCTCCGGTGATCGCCTTGCGGATCTGGTCGCGCTGGCTGATCTCATACGCTTCCGGGGCATCGGGCTCGTCCGCCTCCCCTTCATCGCCTTCTGCATCGGATTCCTTCTTCAATTCAATGGAAAACCCGTTGTCACCGCCCAGGTATTGCAGGGCACTGCCCATGGCTAACAACCTTCCCCCGTCCCGCACCCAGTCTTTCAGGGCGGAGAGCCGTTCTTCACTGAGGAATTCCCGGTATCCGTAACCATCCGGCAAGACCAACAAGTCGTATTCCGAGAGTTTTACCCGGTCAATGTATTCCCCGTCCAGGACGGTAAGAGGATATTCCAGTTGTTGTTCAAAGAAATGCCAGATCTCACCAAAACGCAACGTGTACGTAGGCCTTCCGGAAAGCACGGCAACCCGTACAGGCCTAATCGGGCTTACATATTCCGAACCAAAATCCCGCCCCTGGTCTACAAATCCCGTTGCGGCAGGCGTCAATTCTTTGCCATACGCAAGGGCAAGTTCCCGGAGTTCGCCGGGGAAACGGGTCCTGGATGCGTTGTCCGCCCGGGTAATGATCAGGCTGCCGCGTTCCCAGCGATTGCCTTCGAGTTCAAACGGCGATTCGGTCTTTCGCACCCGGATACCTGCCTTGAGCAAAGCGGCCAGGAATCGGGCGTCCTTCATGCTGTTCCAATCGGTTAGGTAGGCTACCGCCGTACTGCTGATCCCCGGGGCGGCCACTGTGCGGGCCTCCCAGTCCGACCCACTCAGGACCTGAGGGCTCGCAGTGGTTTCCAGCCCGTAGGCATAGGGCAGCGACCATGCAGTGATGTCATAGGTGAGGGAATCGCTTAGCCTGGCATCCGGTTCAAACAGCACTTTCACAAGGGTGCCGCGCGTCTGCCGGGTAGTGACCATAAGGCCGTCCGGGCTAAATCTGCGGCTGCTCTGTCTTCCGCTGCTATAGTCGAATCCCTTGGCGGTGAGCCCGGGCGTATGGCTGTATTGGATCTGATGCTGGTCCAGCAACGCGGCCAGAGCTTCCAGATGGTCCGGGTTGCCCTGCATCAGAAAGGAATTGTACTGGTAATTCCGGTCTGCCGCATAGAATTTCCGGAATTCCTCGTTTAGGGTAGCCGCATGGCCCGAGGCTACTTCCACGGTGCTGAGCCCGGTAGTGAGGTGATGCGCAATGCGGTCCATCAACGTCAGGGTGTCCCCAATGGAGGTACGTACGCCCAAACCAGCGCGGCCGCTGCCACCTTGCTCATAAGTCATCCCTATTGCCCCGTTGTAGGTGGGATAGGTGTCTCCGTAGCTTGGATAAAACAGGTCAAAAACTTCTTTGGTAAAGTAAAACCAGCCGTTTGCGTCAAAATACCGGGCATGGTTGCGGCCGATGGTTTCCTGGAATTCGCGCTGGAAATCGGTAATTACTTCGTGATAGGGCTCGGCGGCAGGGGCAAAATAATAAGGGTCGTCCACGCCCTGTTCGTGGAAATCCACATGCACATGAGGCATCCACTGATTGTACTTCGCCAACCGTTGCCGGCTTTCCACCTGGGTGAGCCACGCCCAATCGCGGTTCAGGTCGAACATATAGTGGTTGCTGCGGCCGCTCCACCAACCTTCGTGGTGCTCCTTGCTGTTCGGGTCGGTCTGGAAGGGCGTGTTCTTGTATTGATTGTACCAGTTCACGTAGCGGTCGCGCCCGTCCGGATTGATACAGGGGTCCATGATCACTACCGTATTCTCCAGGTAGCTGCCTTTGGAGGTCAGCAACTCATAAAGCGTTTGCATGGAAGCCTCCGTGCTTACGCTTTCGTTTCCGTGGACGTTGTAACTCAGCCAGACTATGGCGGTTTCCGATGTCCCGGTTCCGGAGGTGCTTTCCAGGTGCCGGGTCCGTATTTCCTCCAGGCGGTTCATGTTCGACTCCGATGAGAGGACCGCCATGATCAGCGGACGCCTTTCGTTGGTCAGGCCGTACTGTTCCAACCGGACCTGGCCTGGCAATGTTTCCGCCACGTAGCGGTAATAGTCCACCACCTGGTGGTGCCGGGTAAACTGACTGCCCAGCGGGTATCCCAGGAAGTCGGATGGGGATTGTAAGGATTGCGCGGTTGTGAGGTTGCTGATCAGCAGCACCGCGAGAAGCCCGAGTCTTTTCATGAACAGGTGATTTGTTTTCGGTTGGTTCCGGCCTCCAAAGCTACGCAATCCGCCCGAATATTCCATTCGACCTGCCGTGCAGCGGACCGGGATCTTTAAGGGGCATCTTAACGTATTTTTAGGAATACTAAGGTCGCGGTGTTTTATATTTGGGTCGCACAAACCACCGCATGCGCGCAGAAGGCCTTCCTTTTAAAAACACGGGGTATTTTTCCAGGCTCATCACCGATTATCTTGAGGGTGACCAGGCGTTAAAGCCTTTTTACCACCGGCAGCCGGACTTAAAGGAATTCAAAAAGCAGATCAAGGAGAAGC
>JBNKHB010000268.1:0-3508 GCA_050290125.1 Robiginitalea sp. | reverse complement strand
ATGAAGCAAAAAAAATACTTTCGGTAGCAGTTTACAACCATTACAAACGCATCATCAAGAGCCAGAAAACACCAGGAAAAGAAGAGATAGAAATTGACAAGTCGAATGTAATACTGGTAGGAGAAACCGGAACAGGAAAAACTCTACTGGCCCGTACCATTGCCAAAATACTGAACGTACCCTTTTGCATTGCCGACGCCACAGTGCTTACCGAAGCCGGCTACGTGGGCGAAGATGTGGAAAGCATCCTGACCCGCCTGCTGCAGGCGGCGGACTACAATCTGGAAAAAGCGGAACGGGGTATCGTCTTTATCGATGAGATCGACAAGATCGCGCGCAAATCAGACAACCCCTCGATTACCCGGGACGTTTCCGGGGAAGGCGTGCAACAGGGACTGTTGAAACTGCTGGAAGGTACCGTGGTGAACGTTCCCCCGAAAGGAGGGCGTAAGCACCCGGACCAGAAATTCATCGAGGTCAACACCGAAAACATCCTGTTCATAGCGGGCGGGGCCTTTGACGGCATCGAGCGCATCATCTCCAAACGCCTCAACATGCAGGCGATCGGCTATAGCGCGTCCAAGCGCGAAGAAAGCCTGGATGCGGACAACGTATTGCAATACATCATCCCGAAGGACCTTAAAGAATTTGGGCTAATCCCGGAAATCATCGGAAGGTTGCCGGTGCTCACGCATATGAACCCGCTGGACCGCCATACGCTCCGGGCCATTCTTACCGAGCCCAAAAACGCGATCATCAAGCAGTACGAGAAGCTGTTTGCCATGGACGGCATCAGCTTTAAGATCACCGAGCAGGCCCTGGATTATATCGTGGACAAAGCCATTGAATATAAGTTGGGCGCACGCGGGCTGCGTTCCCTTTGCGAGGCCGTATTTACGGATGCCATGTTTGAGCTTCCCAGCTCGGACGAGAAGGAATTTAAGGTCACCAAACCTTATGCGGAGGAGAAACTTACCTTTGAGACGATCAAAAAACTGAAAGCGGTTTCGTAAACCCTTTGTGCTTTTTCTTCAGCACAGCCTCCAGCAAATCCATACTTACTTTCCGGATGATCTTTTCATCGGAATACAATTCGTTGCCAAAGCGGGGGATCGCTTCCAGGGTCACGCCCAGGTTCTCGCTCCAGTTGCGGGTAGGCCGGTTGTCGTGATATTCACCGTAAACCAGGGTCACCGGGCAATCGGGCTTGCTTTCCATCTGATGCAGGTTCAAGGGAGATACCGCATACAGGGATTCCATCGGCAAACCCTGCAAGGCAGCCTGCCAGGCGATAGTACCCCCTGCACAGAAGGTCAGGTAATGCGACGGAATGCTCTCCTTGGCCATCAGGCGGGTAACGGCCTTTTCCAGGCCGCCTTCAAAAAAGTCATTGATCATATCCCGGGGTTCGAACAGCATCGGGTCCATATCGGACAATTCACGGACGTCGTGGTAGACGATCTCAAAATACTGTTGCAGGTAACCCAGGTAGGAGGTGATCCAAAGTCCCTTCTTGGAACCCCATAGGTCGGATAGGACGACGAGACGATTTGCCATAGTGATTGTGCTTTGTGTAAGTAGGATTAATTTGGACCCACAAGTTGATTCATAAGAAGGTCTCATTCCTAATTTATTGGACTACCGGAACGAATTCTTCGATGTAAACCTCCCTAAACGCAACATCCGGGCCGAAGTCCCAAAGGAATTCTAATTCACTGGTTGTCAATGTGTAATAACTACACTATAAGCGCCTACCAATTGCGATACCAATTCGTGGATACCCTTCGTAACTCCCGCTAACATCCCCGAGGTAGCGGCCCACCCCTAAATAAAGTTCCCCCAGTATTCCGTTCCCGGCCAGGAATTTAAATCCGGCAGCCACTCCTCCGCCAAACGCCGTCTCCGTCTTCTCGGGTTCATCGCTGGGAGGCCCGAACCAGTTGAATGGCGTTTCCCGGATGGAGGCGAACTGCATATTGAGTTCCATGAAAAAGCCCTGCGCAGTCTCCTTTCCGAAATAGTAGCGGTAGTAGGGCGTAAGGGCAAAACGCACTTCGATCTCGCTGTCGATCGGTGCCGCTATACCAAACCCCAGCCCGGAATGCTCGCCGGCGACGAATTCAAAACCCAGCTCGGGCAGACCCAATACGGTGTACAGCATATTGGCTTTAAACTCTACCGGATTGTTGTTGGCCTCTATTGCCTGGGCCAGCCCAAAGACGGGCAGCGCCAGCAAAATGATTGCGATCCTTTTCATGTCGGTTCGGTTTGGATTACAACCGCAACCTATCGCATGCGTAACAATATAGGGTCCGGAATTCTGCCCGGCGGAGAAATCCGGACACTGTTTGGCAAGACTAGGAGGCCGATTTCCGATATTCCGTCGGGGACTGGCCCGTGTGCTTGCGAAAGGCGGTATAGAAGGTGGATTTGGAGTTAAAGCCGCATTCCAGCCCGATAGCCACCACGGTGTAGGCCTGGAATTCTTCCCGCACCAGTAGATCCTTTACCTGTTCCACCCGGTAACTATTAAGGTAGTCCGAGAAGTTCTGTCCCGAATGCTGGTTGATCAGCCGGGAGAGGGTACTGGTACCCATACCGAGCTCGGAGGCCAGCTGCTCCTGCCCCAAAGCCGGATCCTGATAGCGTTGTTTATCCCCTACATAGGCATCGATCCGCTCAAAATCGGCACGTCCGCGGTCGGCATCGGCAGTGGCAGTAGCCGGGGATGGCTGCCCCGGGACCCGGGGTGAATGTTGTTGCAATTGCTTGCGCAGCATCAGGCGGTCCTGCAGCAATACATAGCGGAAAAAAGCTTTGTACCCCACCCAGTAAATGAGAATGGAAGTACCCAGTCTGAGTGGATAGTAGCTGTAGGGTGGACGGATGAGCTCCGAGAACAAATTCAGCAGGATGGCCACCAGCCACAAGACCATGATGACCCCGCCGTTCTTCATGAAGGTCCTGAGCCAATTCAGGTTGTCGTAGGACAAAATGGCCTGGTAGCGGTCCGAACGGCGAAACAACAGGCGGTAGGCCTTATAATACAGGAACAGGGAGTAGGCCAGGGTCACCAGGTCTTCCCAGTAATTGTATTGTGCCAGAAAGGCATCCGTATTACGGCCATCCCGTACCATCGTCATAAGTACCAGCCTCAAGGCCAGGGCAGTGGTAAAAATAACAAGCGTTGGCCAGAGGTAGGGGATCCGGTCCTTGACCACCCCCAGGTAGCGGACCAGGAATGCATAGAACGCGGGTACGATCAGCACATACCACGGGATGACCAGTCTGGATAAATAGAAATAGTCGGCAAGCAAGCCCTTTTCAAGTACCCAGGTCTGCAGGTTGTTAAGGGAAAGGAAGAGGACGAAAAGGTTGAGCAATATTACCGGAGCTTCGAGTCGCTTCCGGGCCAAGAGTGTAGCCGCGTTGAAAAGGAATCCCTGGATAGAGCCGGCGAGGAGCAGAAAATTGAAAATGGCCGTCCAGTCCATCCGCCGGTCCCTCC
>JBNKHB010000267.1:0-3509 GCA_050290125.1 Robiginitalea sp. | reverse complement strand
GCCGTTGTCCACGATGAGGGACAAGGCGCATCCGGCGATCTGTCCGTTGACCTTGATCACTACCTGCCCCTCCGGAAATTTATCCAGCAGCCTCTTGATGTGATGTTCCTTCCAGATATTTTCTGGCATGGAGGGATAAGCCGAAACCATTACCTCCCTGATCTCCACGTAGTCCTCAAAGCGGAGGAATAGCAGCTCTATCTTATCAATTTCGCTTATTTTCATACTACCTTTCTTTGGTCGGGTCTGGCGACCATCAAATATACACGATGTTCAACGCTTATCTTAAATCAATAGCCCTATGTCTTTGCAGCATTTGATGGGGAAAATCCGAGACACCTCTCTGTTTGCGTTGTTTGTAGTTGCGTTTTCCCTGCAGTCGTTTGCACATGATGGGCATACGGACCCGGAACTGGAGGAGATCAACGATTATCTGATGGCCCTTCAGTTAATACGCCAGACCGATCCACAGGCGATTAAACTCTTTGACAGATGGCGCGAATTGAGGGAAGCCTCCTGGAAAATCCGGGAGCTTACCGATAATGAGGATCTTCTTGCCGGTTCCGCCCGGGTCCTGCAACAGATCTCCACGGCAAGGCGCCTGCAGCAAGAACTATTATCGGCTTGCCGATCGTATTTCCAACAACTGGAAAAAACGCAACCCGTCATACGATTTCAACTGGACGCGGACAAGCTTGAAGTCAGCTGGGAAAATCCGCTCCTGGAAGTGGAAGTGATGCACTCACGGGTAGTGCTGGTCAAAATGCTTAACGGTTCTTCTGAGCAGGCCAGCTTTACTGTCTCCGGCGCATACAGCGATGAGATACTGTTCTGGAAGAAGGACGTTCTGCTCCAGGCCGGAGCTTTCCGATACAGCTTTGTGGTGCTCCATCCGCTTAGGGAGGGTACAAGCCAGAATCATATCACCGTGAGCAACGAAAGGGGCCAACAGGCGCAGGCGCCGATCCGACTGGTGGGCACTGCGATGCGATCGGTGCCAAACCGGGTATTCCCCGGAAAGTCCATAGACCTGGCCCCACTGTCGACCTATGATCACCTGTTAAACGATCAATTGCCCGATTTTGACAGGGCGATCCAATTTACGGTGACCGATGCCGAAACAGGCAACTCCCTCCCGGCCAGGGTTGAGGTAAGGGACGGAAATGATAATCTATACTGGACGCCATTGAAAGGCCCTTCTTATGCAGTGAATCGGACCAAAGGTTGGCAAACTTCGCTCTGGGATTTTCAGCCAGGACCCTACTTCTATATAGCCGGTAATGCGAGTCTGGGGGTTGTGCCCGCAGGAAAAACGGCGACCTTCTACCACGGTTTCGAATACCGCCCGGCCATACGAGAGGTACCGGAAGACGGCATTGTGAATGTTGAACTGGAAAGATGGATCGATATGCGAGAAATGGGTTGGTATTCCGGTCAAACACACATCCACACCACCGACAGCGGGATGCCCGTTATGTTTAGCCGGTACTGGCCGCTGATCACACAGGCAGAGGACCTGCATGTTTCCGCCGTCCTTACACTGAAGGGCGAATGGGACACCCATGCCATTTACGCCAATGAGTACCCCATGGGGTTGAGGGAAGCTTTTAGTACTGGCGAACATCTTATTACCTATGATCAGGAATACCGCTCCAATCCGTACGGGCATCTGATTTTTTTGGGACTGGACTACCTGATGCAGCCGATCAGTTCGGGAGCCCTTGGGGAACTTGCGGGCCCGGATTATCCACCCAATGCCATGGTCTTGCAGGAAGCCCTGGATCACGGGGCGACCACCATTGGCGCTCACTTCGGCAATTTTATTACGCGCGGGGAACCTATCAAAACCCCCTGGCCCTCAACCGGCTTTGAAATGCCGATCGACGTTGCCCTGGGCAAAATTCAACTCGCCGAGATCTATGGCAACGGAGGCCAGCAGGAGGTTTGGTATGAGCTGCTGAACTGCGGGTTCAGGGTAATGGCAACTGCCGGGCCCGACTGGGATATCAAGGACACGCCAAGGGTTTACGTCAACCTGGGAGGGCAGCCCTTTACATTGGATAATTGGCGGAGCGCCCTACAGGCGGGCAAAAGCTTCATCACCAAGGGACCCATGCTGTTCTTTAAGGTGAACGGTCAGTTACCCGGATCGGAGATCAATGTCAATGAAGCTACGGCGTCGGTAGAGATCTCGGCCAGGGCGTTGTCTCCTGATGGGGATATGCCGGTAGAAGTCGTATACAACGGAAAAGTGATCAGGTCTGGCACCAACCTGCAGGAAGCCATCCTCCTCGAAGATTCAGGCTGGCTGGCCATCCGGACTGAGGGCGCCCATTCCAACCCGGTTTTTGTAAACTTTAGGGGAAGGCCGGCGGGGTTTGCAGAGCCGGCCCTTCGGTTTATCGAGATCACGGATCTTTTGGAGGAATGGGTCAACACCAAGGGGTTATTCTATACGGAAGATCAAAAACAAGAAGTTTTGCAAGTGCTGGAAGCCGGACGTCAGGTATACGGGAAGGTGGTTGAAAGGGCCAGGCAACTGGGGCGTTGACCCCTCGCGACTTCGGAGTATTCAGCAGGGCACTACGATCGGTTGGGCCCTACGAATGCTTCTGGGCCCCATTTTCATCCTGGGTCGCTATTAGTAATTCTTCATCGCGGTCCAAAAAATCCGGGACTAAGCCTTTCGCACAAACTCCGATTTCAGGGCCATGGATCCGAAACCTTCTATTTTGCAATCGATATTGTGGTCGCCCTCGGTCAGTCGGATATTCTTCACTTTGGTTCCTGCTTTGATGGGTTTCGGAGCTCCTTTTACGGGCAGTTGTTTTATGATGATTACGGAATCTCCGTCTTCGAGTTCATTCCCATTAGAGTCCAGGACTTTTAATCCGGAACTTTCGGCCATTTCGCCGGGGTTCCATTCATGACCGCATTCCGGACAGGCATAGATTTCATGGCCCAGCGAGTATCCATAGGGCGAGTTGCATTTTGGACAGGGTTTTAGTTCGTCTGACATGGTTTATTTATTCCTTTAAATGATGTTTGAGCTGGCAAGGTACGCGTTTGCGCTTAGAATTTGTTGTATTTGGAATACCCGGGTGGCTGCACGCCGTTGGCACGTAAATAGGTAATGGCCTGCGCCCGGTGGTGGGCCGTATGGCTTTCCCCGCGGAGGATCAGATCCAGATTTGTATGGCCGGACAGATAGTCTGGTTTTTCCTTATCCTTCCCCTGGGTGAGCATATCATCGCTCACCTTTTCCAGATTCTCAAGTACATAGTCAAAGGTATCTGAAAGGTATTGGCGAACCATTGCCTTGTTCTCGTTCGGGTCACGTTCTTCCAGATCGGCCGGCTGGAAGACGTCTACCTGATCCGGTGGGAAAATGAGGGAATCGGCATCCAGCAGTGCAAACACGTCTGGATACGTCTCGGAATCCAGCAGGACCCTCATGTAAGTGATGTTGATAAAACCCAGGTGCAGGAATTGTTGCGCAAAACTGTACT
>JBNKHB010000266.1:0-3512 GCA_050290125.1 Robiginitalea sp. | reverse complement strand
GTTTCCTGCACTTTCCATCTGGTGGGGATAACGGCCCAACAAGATGCTCGCCCGGGAGGGCGAACAGGAAGGCGCTGCACAATAGGCATTATCGAATACCGCTCCGTTGGACGCCAGCCAGTCAAAAGTAGGGGTGCGAACCACTTCATCTCCGTAGATGCCTGCATGCGGGTAGGACCAATCGTCGGCGATCAGGAACAGGATATTGGGTTTTCCGTCGGCCTGGCTGGTCCGGGAAGTAGCTTCAGGACTGCTTTTGAGGCTTACTAACAAGCCTGCCGTCAGGAGCACGGGTAAGAGATGTTTGATGGATGGAATTATGGGCGCCATTTTTTCAATTGAACCGCTTATCCTATTTCACCCCTTCCATGGCCTGGCTCAGTACCTCCACGCTTTTTGCATAGCTCTGCTCCAGCATGCCCTTGGCGTCCCACTGGGCCCAATAACCGCGGTTGAACAATTCTACGGAGAAGCCCCCGCGGAATCCGGCATCGTAAAGTTTGGGGATGACCGCATTGAACGGACAGTCGCCCTCCCCGGGCAGTACCCGGTCTGCGTCGGTGAGCTCATTCCAGGCCGGTGTAGCCGGATAGTCGTTCATATGGATGACCGGCAGGCGGCTGCCGTTCAGCACATCCACGGTATCCCAGGTGTTGCCGCCCCGATGCACGTGGTAGATATCCAGCAGCATGGCCGCTTTGGGGTGCCCCGAAGCGATGGTGATCTGCGCGCAATCCGATATCCGGTGCAGCGCCCCCATCCCCCAAAGCTCCAGCAACGGGTATACGCCGGTGGCGTCTCCCAAATCCAGGATGGCCCTGTAGCGTTCGGCATACGCGTCCATTTTTGCAGGATCCAGCTTTTCAATCCCCATTACCGGGGTGGCGATATAGCCGCCGCCCAGGTCGGCGATGATCTCCATTTCCTCCTGTAGCACTTCCAACGCTTTCTTGCGCTCCTCCGCATCGTCGTTACACCATTGCGAAAAGCCAATGATGTTCTCCAGCAGCAGGCCGCCGGCCTCCAGCTTTTCCTTCAGGTCCGCACGGGCGCCGCCCTTTTCCAGGTAGGCGCGGATGTCGCGCATCCAAAGCTCGGTACCGTCGAAACCGGCCGCCGCGATCAGGTCGATCTGTTCATCCACCGGCAGCTCGTAGGCCATCAGGGTGGAGGTATTCAGGCTGATCCGAAACGGCAGTCCGTGATTTTTCCCCGCGGGTCGGGCTTGAGGTTGTTTGGTTTCGCCGGCAAAGGCCATCCCGGAGGCCAGCCCCAGGGAGGCTGCCATTCCGGTTTTTAATACGTTTCTGCGTGAAAAGGATTGGGAGGACATAGCTGTTCAGTTTTGGTTT
Source organism: Robiginitalea sp. (assembly GCA_050290125.1). Classification (GTDB taxonomy): domain Bacteria; phylum Bacteroidota; class Bacteroidia; order Flavobacteriales; family Flavobacteriaceae; genus Robiginitalea. The sequence continues at coordinate 2,160 of JBNKHB010000266.1, read as the reverse complement.
GCCAGTTCCTCCCAATGTACTAAAATTCCGCAGATCTGCTTATAGCTCCACCAGTTCCTCTAAACGGATATCCCTCGAAGAGACCCCAACCTTCACCGAATAAGCCCCGGGCTCCAATGCCCAGGCAGAAGCGGCCTCATCCCAATAGCGGAATTCGGACGCAGGGATTCTGAATTCCACGGTTTCTGTGGTGCCTGGCTGGAGTAGTTGTGTTTTGGAAAAGGCTCGTAATTCCTGAATAGGCCGGTCGATTCCAGAGTCCGGCTTTCCGGTATACAGTTGTACGACCTCCTTCCCGGCAAGCTCCCCGGCATTGCGGATCACCAGGGAGACCCTGAGCGTATCGTTCCCGGCCACCGTCTGCAGGGAGTCCAATTCAAAACGGGTGTATGAGAGCCCGTACCCAAATGGGTAGGCAACCTCCAGCCCGGCTTTGTCAAAATGGCGGTACCCCACATAGATGCCTTCTTCATATACGGTGTAATCCACGTTCCGCACTTGCTCCTCCTCAGGGACCTCTTTACCGGCGATCATATCCGTCATGCTCATGGGTGTGCCGTCCTGAGGGAAATTCGCGTCAGAGGCGTGGTCCTGAAGTCTTATGGGAAAGGTCATCGGCAGCTTGCCGCTGGGGTTAACCGCGCCGCTTAAAACGTCGGCCACGGAATTCCCGCCTTCTTGTCCGCCCTGCCAGGCCAGCACAATAGCGTCCGGTTGGGAATTCCAGGAGGCTGTTTCGATCACCCCGCCAATATTCAAAACTACGATCACCGGTTTGCTTACGGCATGAAAGGTTGCGCAAGCCGCGCGGATCATATTTTGCTCGGTTTGGGTGAGCAGGAAATCTCGCACCTCTTTCCGGTCGCCCCCTTCACCGCTGTTCCGCCCGATGGTAATTACGGCCAGGTCGCTTTCCGATGCGATTTTCTCCAGTTCCTCTTTGGTATATTCCAATTCAGGCGGGCTATATGGATTGAACATGGCGCTGATCCCCTCCGGCTTTTCGAATTCCTTGGGATGCGCTGCCTTGTGCGCCTGGAAGCGCTCTACCGCCGCCGCATTGACGCCGTAGCCCGCATTCCGCAATCCCTCTTCCAAAGAAATGGTATAGGCTTCATTTACGTCGCCAGAGCCGGTCCCCCCGGCGATAAAGTCATAGGAAGTAACGCCCAGAAGTGCGATATCCGCAGCATCAGGCAGGGGAAGGGCCCCGTTATTCTTCAACAGCACATTGCCTTCGGCGGCGGATTGCCGGGTTACGGCTGCGTGCGCTTGCAGGTCCGGGTTGTTCCCATAAGCAGCGTCCTGCATTTTACGGGAACCCAGGATTAACCGCAGGATGCGCCGTACCGAGGTATCGATAGCCGCATCGGACAGGGAGCCTTCCTCATGGGCATCCAGCAGGGCGTCCCATTGTTTTTTAGTACCGGGTTCCAGCAGGTCGTTCCCGGCCCGGATCATGGCGGGGGCGTCATTCCCTCCGAACCAGTCGGACATCACCAGGCCCTCAAAGCCCCATTCGTCCCGAACAATATCCGTGAGCAGGTTGCGGCTTTCGGCTACGTAGGTGCCGTTAATCTTATTATAGGACGACATGAGGGTCCAGGGCTGGGATTCTTTGACAATGATCTCAAACCCTTTCAGGTAGATCTCACGCAAAGCACGGTCCGAAACGATCGCGTCGTTGTTGTTCCGGTTGGTCTCCTGGTTGTTCGCAACAAAGTGTTTGACGGACGTACCCACCCCGTTGGATTCGATCCCGTTGACCATGGCGGCTCCGATATAGCCGGTGAGCACCGGGTCCTCGGAGTAATATTCGAAGTTCCGGCCGCAGAACGGGTGGCGGTGGATGTTGGCCCCGGGCCCCAGGATCACGTCCAGGCCATACTCCACGGCCTCATTGCCCATGGCCGTGCCAACCTGTTGTACCAGTTCGGTATTCCAGGTGGAGGCAAGCATGGTCCCGATCGGGAATGCCGTACAGTAGTAGGTGCGGTCTTCGCCCTCTCGGGTGGGTTCGATCCGCAAACCTGCCGGCCCGTCCGACAGATAAACGGTGGGGATGCCCAGGCGAGGGGTAGGCACGATCGTACCCACGGCGCCGGGTATTCCTTCCCCTGGTTCATTCCGGCCCATGGCCGAGCCAAGGCCGGAGCCTTT
>JBNKHB010000265.1:0-3525 GCA_050290125.1 Robiginitalea sp. | reverse complement strand
ACTCGGCCCCAGTCGTCCTGACCTGGTGCTCAAAGACCTGATCCATTACCTGCACCCGGGCTTGCTGCAAGGATATGCACCCGTATTCTTTCATCCCCTGGCCCCATGAGATCTTCAAAGCGCATCCTCCTGATCTTCTTATTCCTTGGATTCCTCCTTGCCGGTGCATTCCTGCTGAACCTAAGCCTTGGATCCGCCGCCATTCCGGTCGGTGATACGCTCGGGATCTTGTTCGGCGCCGATGCGGGGACATCCAGCTGGGGCTATATCATCCTCGAATACCGCTTGCCCAAGGCCCTGACAGCCATACTCGCCGGAGGCGGACTTGCCCTCAGCGGCCTGCTGATGCAAACCCTCTTTCGCAATCCCCTGGCCGGGCCTTTCGTGTTGGGCATCAGCTCCGGGGCCAGCCTGGGGGCGGCCCTGCTGATCATGGGGGCGGGTGTGTTGGGGCCCTGGGCGACCTTCCTGATCTCTGACCTGTCCCTGGCCGTAGCGGGTAGCCTGGGGAGCTTGTTGGTACTGCTGATCGTGCTGGCGGTGGCATCCCGTGTAAAGGATGTTATGGCATTGCTTATAGTAGGACTCATGTTCGGCAGCATAACGGCCGCCCTGGTAACGGTACTCTCCTCGTTCAGCCAGGCCGAACGCCTGCAACAATTCATATTTTGGTCCTACGGCAGTCTGGGGAGCCTGGGTTGGCAACAACTCGGTTGGCTCTCCCTGGTGTACGTGTTCGGAGTAGCGGGCTCCATTGCACTCTTAAAGGGGTTAAACGCCCTCTTACTTGGGGAGACCTATGCGGCTACCCTGGGGATATCCCTTCCCAAATTGCGCATTGCCCTGATCCTGGCAGCCGGTATTCTGGCCGGTGCCGTCACTGCACTGGCGGGCCCCATCGCATTTGTGGGCCTGGCGGTCCCGCACCTGAGCCGGCTGGCGCTGCGCACGACGGACCATCGCCTGCTGGTCCCCGGCGTGCTGCTGGTGGGGGGCATCCTCATGCTGGTCTGCGACACGGTTGCCCAACTCCCCTATTCCGATTATGTGCTTCCCATCAACGCCATTACTTCGCTGGTTGGAGCGCCAGTTGTGATCTGGCTGCTGATGAGCCGCAGGCGCATGCTCTTCTGAGGCCATTCTTCCGGGTTACTCCTTTTGAGCCCCTCCTTTAGGAATTTCGGGATTCTGCCATTACATTCGCATCCATATGGAAGTACAGGTGGAAGGCCTTCGCATCGGGTACAACCGGCGGCAGCAGCGCGAGTTGGTGTTGGCGGAAGCGGTGTCGTTTGCATTGCCTGCCGGAAGCCTTACGGCCCTGATCGGGATCAATGGCAGCGGCAAATCCACGCTTTTGAGGACCCTGGCCGGCCTGCAACCCGCCCTGGGGGGGCGGATCCTGTTGGGCGGCTCCCCGCTCTCCACGGTCCCCGCCCGCAAGAAGGCGCGCCTGCTGAGTGTGGTCCTTACGGAACCCCCGGCTTCCAGGAACCTGACAGTACGGGACCTGGTTGCCCTGGGACGACATCCGTATACCAACTGGGTGGGAGCGCTCTCCGAAGCAGATCGCCGCTGCACGGAAGATGCCCTGGAGCAGATGGAATTGACCTCCCTGGCCGACCAGGCGTGCCATACGCTGAGCGACGGCCAATTACAACGGGCACAAATTGCGCGGGCACTTGCCCAGGATACCCCATTGCTGCTGCTCGATGAGCCCACCACACACCTGGACCTGTACCATAAGGTCCGGATCCTCAAAAGCCTCAGGAATATTGCCCATCAGCAAGGCAAAACCGTTTTGTTCACCACCCACGAAATTGACCTGGCCATCCAGCTCTGCGACCGGATGCTGGTCCTTCACGACCAGACGGTTACTTCGGGGCAACCCTGCGAACTGATCGGCGCGGGCGCATTTGAAGCCCTTTTCCCGGAGGATACTGTTAGGTTCGACCCCGATTCGGGGATGTACCGAGTAAACAAGTAACCGTTTTGCCGCTTTTTAACTTCAGGCTTCTTAGTATCTTTACGGAAAGAACGGAGTGCGATGAATGAAACCTGGATCCTGATCGTAACGGGACTGGTCTGCCTGGCTGCGGGATACCTGCTGGGCAGCTATATCCTGAGGTTGAAAACGCTCTCCTCCCGCACGGCCCAGCAGGAACGGGAGAATGCCCTGAGGGGCAACCTGGACGGAGTAGTCCGCGACCTGGAGGAAATGCGTCAATTTGCCAGGAACCTGCAGGCGGAAAAAGAACTGCAGGGACAGGAACTGGTGCGACGGGAGGCCGAGATCAACAATCTTCGGGAAAAACAGCAGGAGCAAAAGAAGCAACTCGAGGAATTGCAGGGGACCTTTACGAAGGAGTTCGAAAACCTGGCCAACAAGATCCTGGACGAAAAAAGCCTGAAGTTCACGGAGCAAAACCGCAAGAATATCAAAAACATCCTCGACCCGCTGCAGGAAAAGATCAAACAATTCGAGGATAAGGTGGATAAATCCCGTATAGAGAGCCACGGGCTGCACCAGGCGCTAAAACAGCAACTGCGGCACCTGCAGGACCAGAACCTGAAGATCACCCAGGAGGCTGAAAATCTGACCAGGGCCCTGAAAGGGGACAGTAAGATGCAGGGCAACTGGGGCGAGCTGGTCCTTGAGCGCGTCCTGGAAAAATCCGGGCTGGAAAAAGACCGGGAGTACACCGTGCAACAGAGCTTCACCCGGGAAGACGGGAGCCGCGTCCTGCCCGATGTGATCATCAACCTGCCGAACGGCAACAAGATGGTGGTGGATTCCAAGGTATCGCTGACGGATTACGAGCGCTACGTGAATGCAGAAGAAGCGGAACGCGAACGGTTCCTGAAGGACCATGTGAATTCCCTGAAGCGGCATGTGGAACAGCTATCGGCCAAAAAATACGAGGACCTCTACGAAATGGAGAGCCCGGATTTTGTGCTGATGTTCGTGCCGATCGAAACCGCCTTTTCCATCGCCATCAACTACGACAACGAGATCTACAATTCCGCCTTCGCAAAGAATATCGTGATCGTGACCCCTGCGACCCTGCTGGCCACCCTGCGTACCATAGACAGTATGTGGAGCAATGAGAAACAGCGCCGCAACGCCCTGGAAATTGCGAGGCAGGCCGGGGCCCTCTACGATAAATTCGAGGGCTTTATCAAGGACATGACCAACGTGGGTAGCAAGATCCAGGGAGCCAAATCCGACTATGAGGAGGCGATGAAGAAACTGTATACCGGCCACGGCAACCTGATCTCACGCGTGGAGAACCTGAAGAAACTGGGGGCCAAAGCCAAAAAATCCCTCCCGCAACCCCTGCTGCGGCGTGCCGGGGAGTCGGAATCCGAGAAGGAACTGGAATTGCAGGAAGATCGCGAAACCCATAATCCGGAGTTGTGAAACGCGCACTTTTCAGCACACTGGCCATCATTCTCTTGTTCTTTGCGGCGGCCTATGCGATTATCTATTACGTCCCGTACAGCGAAGGCGTCCGTTCCGGCGAG
>JBNKHB010000264.1:0-3552 GCA_050290125.1 Robiginitalea sp. | reverse complement strand
GTTGTGGCCTCTGATAACAAAAACCCCTGATCGGGAGGTTACTCATCTTAAGGTCAATTATAAATTGCATGTCGCTTCTTTGTATTTTTATGGGTTAGAACCACCTGCAGATGCTTAAGAACCGCCTGTACTTTGACCTCTATGAATACCGCCGATACCCTTCGGTCTTTGAAAGTGTTTCCTACTGCGGTCTGGAAGAGGATATTCATCTGCCCTTTCCCGACATCCGGGATACCGGCAATCCGCCTGTCACCCAGAGAATAAATTTTGTCCCCGACTTCATGGAGCCCAGCCTTACGCCCGGGTTTAAACGTCATAAGTCCAGGCATGTGCCGGGTTATGCGATAGAATTGAACGGGGTGGAAAGCCTGGAGCAATATATAGGCGAGCAGTTAAAGCCCCGGTTGCGGTCCACGGTTCGCAACAAACCGAAAAAGCTCGAGGAGGACTGCGATATTACATATACCTGGTATTACGGTGCCATCGAGAAGGAGGAATACGACCAGATCATGGAGCGTATCCGGGAAATGTTGCTTACCCGCTTCGACGAGCTGAACAAGACCAACGAGCGCATGAAGGAATGGGATTATTTGCTCGGGGTCCTCTATCCCCTGATCGGAAAAAAGCAAGCCTCGATATTTCTGGTAAAGGACGGTGATACGCCCATCGCCGTCTCCGTGAATTATCACTTCGGTCCGGTATTCTGCTATTTTATTCCGGCTTTTGACGTTGCGTATTCCCAATATAGCCTGGGGCATCTGCTGATCTCCAAACAATTGGAATGGGCCATTGAGCACGGGTATAAATTATTCGATTTCATGATGGGGGATCTGCGGTATAAGCGCGAGTGGTGTAACCGTACCTTTTACATGGAGACCTGGGTAGTATACGACCCCAGTCGTTTTACCTCAAAGTTGAAGGCCTTTATCCTGCATCAGAAGCAACTTTTGAAAATGTACCTCAAATCGAAAGGTGTGGATAAGGTTTATAACAAAATCCTATCCAAATACAAAAAGCTCCGGGGTAAAGACTGACCAGTTTCGGCCGTGATCCAGGTTGGACCTATAAGCCGGGGTGGAATTGCAGTTAGTCCGTCAATTCAATCCTTACACCTAGAATCAGCCTTCCGATATCCACAGGCCAAAAACAAATTCTACTTTCGTAGAATCGGTTCTAAAATCAGGATATCATGAACATTGTGGATCAGATAGCAAGCGAGTCCCCGAGTATCGAGGAGGTGCATTCCATTGATGCCGAAACGTTTAGGAAGAAATATTTTTCCAAGGACCGGCCGGTGCTTATCAAAGGTTTTGCAGCGGAGTGGGGGGCTACCCAAAACTGGAACCTGGATTTTTTCCTGGAACTGGAAGGGGATAACGATGTAATGGTGCTTTCGGATAATTTTATCCAGGACGACAACCGATATCGCAAAGGCACCTTTAAAGCGTTTATTGAAAAATTGAAAGCCGCCGAAGGCGGTGACGCCGTTACCAAGGACTACCTGACAACCCTGGATATCTTCAAGTATTATCCGCACCTTACCGGCGACATAGATTTCTCGCTTTTTGAACAGCACACCAAGACCAATGAGGTAACCGCGTGGATCGGGCCGAAAGGCACGGTTTCCGGATTCCACGCTGATGTGGCCAATAATATGTATGCCCAGATCAAGGGAAAGAAAATGTTCATCATCACCTCCCCGGCAAACTCCAAAAAGATGTATCCGAGCGATAAGCATATCTATGAGGCGGTGGCCAGCCAGGTGGATATCACAAACTTCTCTGCTGAAGACTTCCCGCACTTTAGGGAGGTAAAGTTCGTAAAGGCTATCCTGGAACCCGGCGACGTACTCTACCTGCCCCATAAATGGTGGCACTACGTACAATCGCTGGATACTTCCATCAGCATCAGCAACTTTGGGTATACGGCTTTTGGGAGGCTTACCACCAAGTTCTTCGAGCGCGCCAAGCAGTCGCTTCACAAGCGCGGATATTACAAGCCCAAGAATTGTTTTTGCTGCGAGGCATAGGAAGTTACAGCGAAGGGGATTGCCTGCACGGCTCCCCCGGAAGCCTCCTGTGTCATACCAATTGCGAATCCGCCTTTTGGTGCAGGATGGCGGCCGTACGCTTGCCTTTTACCAGCAAGGCGCCCGGTTCGTTCCCGGGCAGGTAGAAAGCAATTTCATTAAGGGGTTCCCTGGCGGTAAAAAGAAAGGTATAGACCGCCCGCTTCAGATGACGATATTCGGCGCTGTCCAGATCTATGGACCGTAAGCCTTCCACGGAGACCTTTTCCGGTTCCGGCAGGGCTTCTACGGTGGTTTCCGGTTTCTGCTGCTTTAGCCCCTCGTTGTTGCCGTTGCGTCCCCTGAGCCGGCGGTAGGCGATGTGGAGATTCTTCTTCTTGCCCCAATCCAGGATTTTATAAAAGAGGTTTATTCTATAAGTTGCAAACCGGCACGCCAGTTTCTGGCCAATAGAATCCTCCCTGTACAGGAAATGCGTCTGGTAGCGATAAACATCATTGGCGAATTCCAGTTTATACGGATTGTCGTGCTTAAGCATATCCAGAAAGCCGAACCCCTCCTGCAGGCACCAGTCCACCAGCTGAATCACTGACAATAGTCCCGGGTAAAATTTGGAAAAGTCCGTATTGTAGGATTTTATAAACCCGTAGATGCCTTTTCCCGCGCAGAGGTTGAATCCGATGGCCACGATCTCGTCATTGGCGCGGATCACCTGGCAATTTGCCTTTTTCTTGCGGATCAAATCGAGGAAGGAATCGCGGTAGAAGTCGAGATAGGCCCAGTCGTCATCGGCGGTTTGTCGTTCGCTTGCACGTTCTCGGATCAGCGCAATAAGCGTGTCGAACAGTTGATGGTACTCGGCGGTATCCATGGAGCCCCAGTAGGTGGTGTAGTTTACGTTAAAGACCTCTTCCAATCGCTTGCGGGCGCGGTTAATGGAATATTGCTGACTCTTGCTCAAATGGGAGCGGAGGTAGTCGTCCCCCGAGGAAAATCCCGAAAGTACGATTCGGAAGCCCGGATATTTACCCGCACGTGCACATCCGAGCCCTTCTCTCGGACTGATTTCCAGGTAGCCGGGGATATCGGTGATGATGACCGGCCTGACACCGGAATCCTGCAGAGGCGGGGAGGGGAGCTCCCAGACCGGTTTTGCGGGTGATCCGATCATCTTTACGGAATCCGCAGGAAAGGAATCCGTCAGGATCATTTGCATAAAATCCCGCTTCTCCATAGAGCTCATATCCGGTTCTTATTTGGCCTGAAAAGGATCAAAACGGAGGTGTCATCCGGTCTTCCGGGATTTAAGACTGCGATTTTTCTTTCCAGTTGTGCCGTTTTATTTGCTTGCGCTTTGTGTAAAAATAGAGTCCGTCGAGTTGGAACCGGCCCCCAATGACCCCCTTGTCCCTCAAGCGTTGCTTTAACTTCAGTTTTCCCTCCGTGAACCGGGCTTTTGCGGCGCCCAATGTGGTATCCTTATAGATGAGGTGGTAGTTAAAGGTGTAAATATGGTTGCTCCA
>JBNKHB010000263.1:0-3569 GCA_050290125.1 Robiginitalea sp. | reverse complement strand
ATCAGGGCCCTTCGGTCCTGCGGGAGCAATAGGGGCTTCAGGGACTCCCTGAATCCGATCAAATCGGTATTGAAACCTTCCAGCCCGTCAGGGCCAACGCGGATGGTGTTGACGGCCCCGATGCGCCGGGCCGCCTCGTCGATGCGGTCCAGGAAGGGCATGACGGCTTCTTTATAGGGGATGGTGACATTCAGGCCGGCAAGTTCCGGCATTTGGGCGATCAGGTCCGGGAATTCTGAGATCTGCTGCAGGTCGAAATTCTCGTAGCTATGGTCCTCCAGGCCCAGGTCCCTGAATTTTTCCGCAAAGTACCCCCGGGAGAAGGAGTAGGAGATATTCTTGCCAACAAGTCCGAACTTACGCATGGTTGTTCCTGTTTTTACCATACCATTCCAGTGCGACCAGAATGGCGATTCCCAGCAAGACATAGAAGAGCGCCCACCACGTCTCGGATGCGGCCGGGTCGGGCAGATAACGCTCATAATTGACGATGATCCGGTCTCCGTTCGAATCCAGTTGGTTGCTTCCGTCCGGACGCGTGAGGAAGATGGTGCGTTTCCATGGCCATACCACGCCCAGCGAGCCCGTTATAAAACCGATGATCACGGCAGTGGTCAGGTGCTTAAAGTGTTTGAGGACATAGCCGAGCAGGTGGGACAGGGTAACCAGTCCCGTGGCCGAACCGGCGGTAAAAACCCCAAGGATGGTAAGGGTCCGGAGCCGCTCCCGGTCTTTGATAAAACTTATGTCCCCCCGGAGCAATTCGGCAAAGGTGTCGTAGAGGGCGTTCACCGAATCCACCAACAACAAGACGTAATTCCCCAGCAGGATAAGGATAAAGGAGCCGGAAAGCCCGGGCAGGGTCATGCCCGAGACGCTGATGATGCCGCAGAAGAAAATGAACAGCAGATTGTCGTTTTCGCGGGCCGGGCTAAGGAAGCTGATGGACACCCCAATGACCAGGCCCAGGATGCCTGCAGGCACGGTCTTGCGGTTCCAGTGTTCATAATCCTTGGAGATAAAATAGATGGAGCCGATGATCATCCCGAAAAATGCGGACCAAACGAAAAGTTCCTTCCGCTCCAGGAAGTAGTCCAGCAATTTGGAAACACTGAAATAACTGAACAACATGCCCAGGATGAGCAGGGACAGGAAGGGGCCGTTCACATAACGGTAAAAACTACGGAAGCGCCCGCCAAGGATCAATTTAAACGCCTTCAGGTTGATTTTGCGCAAGGAGTAAATAAACTCCTCGTAGAATCCCACCACAAAAGCCACGATACCTCCGGATACACCGGGGACCTTATTGGCCGCTCCCATGGCCAAACCCTTTATGAACAAAAGGATCTTATCGCTCAGTGATCTGGGGTGATGCATCAGTCGCTGGAATTCTTTCTGGAGGCCAGGCCTTCCAATGCAAAGATCAGGGAAAATCCCACTGCAGCCAACAGCAGGGCCAATCCGAGTTGCGGTTCGCCCGAATATTCCCAGGGGGCCACATTGGCATCTTTCAACACCAACGTCTTGCCGTCAAAGACGCGGGTTTCCAACACCTTTTTCCAGGGCCAGATCTTAACCAGTGAGCCGAGGATAAATCCGGTGAGCAACGCAAGGGTCGGGTCCCGGAAGCGGCTGAACATCCATTTGAGCAGGCGCGCAAAACTGAGCAGGCCAAAGACCGCGCCGGCGGCAGTAACCAGCAATAATTGGAAATCCCTCTGGTGTACCGCATCCAGCACGGTTCGGTACGAACCCAGCAATACCAGGATAAAGGCGCCGGAGATGCCGGGAAGGATCATGGCGCACACGGCCAAAGCCCCGGAAAGGAACAGGTAGGGCAGGGATGCGCTTTGTTCGGATACGGGGAGGGAAACCACGATGGTGGCGACAGCTGCGCCTAACAGGCCCATGGCAGCCACGGACAGGTTCCAGCGTCCGATGGCCTTGCCCACGTAAATGACGCTGGCCAGAACCAACCCAAAAAAGAAAGACCAGATCAGGACGGGTTGTTCGGTTAGCAACCAGCTGATCAGCCGGGCCAGGGTAACTACACTGATCGCGATGCCCAGGAAAAGGGCCAGCAGGAAATTGCCGTTAAGCTCGTGCCAGAATGCCTTAAAACCGTCGCGCCTCCAGGTGGCGATGAGACTGGGACGGATGTTGTTGATGGAGGTGATGAGTTCTTCGTAGATACCGGAGATAAAGGCGATGGTCCCCCCGGATACGCCCGGCACCACGTCGGCTGCGCCCATGGCCATTCCCTTGAGTACAACCCATATGTGTTCTAGCAGATTCCGGCGCTCCATCGAAAATAAAAAGCAAAAATAGCCTTTTTATTTGGAAGCTTTCCGGCCTTCCCGGATAATGCGCTGGGCCCATTCGGAGCCGTAATATTCTGGGTATTGGTTCCGGAATTCGGTCAGTTGGCCGGGAGCCTGGTTCAGTGCCGCCCGCAGGTAGGCACAGGCTTTTCGGTTTTCTCCCAGGTTCCTGCAAATACCGGCCAGGCGGTACGGGATCTCGGCGGCCTCGGGATGGAATTCCGCCCCCTGGCGCAGGACTTCCGCAGCGGCGGCCAATTCTTCATTGCAGTGGAGCACCTCGGCCCAGTTCAGCCAGGTATCCAATTCGTAATTCCCCAGGTCCACGGCCTGCTTATAGGCGTAATCGGCCTCGTCCAGTTGCCCGAGCGCCTGGTGGATGATCCCGCAGCGCTTCCAGTAGATGGGGTTCTCCCCGTCGATGTTGATGGCCTTGTTGATGAATTCTCCGGCCTTCTTGAAATTCTCGGTCCGCAGGTAGTAGTCCGTTATGGCCAGCCAGCCCTTGTCCAGCAGCGGGTCTTCGTGAACGGTGAGGTAATAGTAATACCGGGCCTGATCTTCCTGCCCGAGTTTTTCGTGGCAGCGTCCGATGCGGAGGTAGGCGTGCGAGGTAGGGTCGTCCATCTCCATCGTGGTCTTGTAGTTCTCGATGGCCTCGTGATAGCGCCCCAGCTTTTCCAATACCTTCCCTTTTTCAAAATAGGCCCCGATAAAGCCCTCGTCCGCAATGATGGCGAAGTCGAAGGAGGCGAGGGCCTCCCCGTACATCTCCATCTCGTAGTACTGCTTGCCCAGCTGGTGCCAGGCTACCTGGCAATAGGGACGGGATTCCAGGTATTCGTTCAGGTAGCAAATGGCCCCTTCGTGGTCTTCCAGGAATTCAAAGCAGTAGACTACGTTGTACAGCGAGGCATAATCGTCCTGGTCTGCCTTTACGCACATCATAAAGCAGGTCTTGGCCTGCTCGTAGTCGTCCAGGAACAGGTATTCCATGCCGATCATCGATAGGATCTCGGCATCCTCTTCAGCAAACAGAAGGGCCGTCTGAAGACTCTCCACAGCCCTTCTGTGCTCTCCCCTCTTAGAATATATCGTGGCTTTTTGAATGAATACCTCTTCGTCACTTAGCACCTATTGAAATGGACATGACCGTTCAGTATTTTCAGGTTAGTCCGTAAGTGAAATACTGGCCACCCGGTGGCTCCTAAAATTCGAAATTGGCTGTGGTACAGATTCGCAGAATTA
>JBNKHB010000262.1:0-3575 GCA_050290125.1 Robiginitalea sp. | reverse complement strand
GGAACGTATTCGAGGCTTTGATCGGCGCGATCTACCTGGATCGGGGTTATGCCTATTGCGAGCGCTTTATCCGGAGCCGGGTCATAGAACCCTATGTGGATATCGAACAGCTCGAGGGTCAGGTGATCAGTTATAAAAGCCTGGTCATCGAATGGTGCCAGAAGCAAAAGAAGGACTTTGATTTTGAGGTATATGAGGATACCGGGAACGATCCTGTAAAACACTTTGCGGTGAAATTGCGGATCGACGGCCGCATCATGGCAAAGGCGCGGGCCACTTCCAAGAAGAAAGCCGAAGAAAAAGCTTCCAAACGGGCCTTTTTCGCCCTGCAGAGCAAGATGGAGAAAGTTTGAGGGTTCGGTCCGGAATTTGCGATTGCCAAACAGCGAATAAGGGCCGCAAACTAGGTGTATTCGGGCAGAACCTTTATATTTACGATTCGTTGAAACAGCGATGGGCGCAACGCGGAATATTTGGGAAGACCTGCTGGAGGATACTTCTTTCGGCTTATTTGCCATCCACAGTCACCTGGAAGACCACACCCTTGCATATGCGCTGAACCAGGCATGTGCCATTCGGCTGAGCCGGACGGCGGATGACCTTCGCCTGGGTAAGGACGCGGCTTTTCCTATTTTTCAATGGAAGGACGAAGCGGGCTTCCAGGACTGGACGCTGGTTCGCAATACCGGGGCCGTATCGGGCAGCGGCCGTCGGGACGGTTTGTTTCCGGACGAACCGATGCAGGTGCGGCAGTATCTGATCCCCGAGAAAAAGGAGGTGGATTACTTCCTTAAATTAGAAGGGGAAGACCGGGATCAACGCGTATTGACGCAGCTTCTGGCCATCCCGAAAGTGATAACCGCTTACAGCCTGGAACCGGCACAACTGAAATCCAAACAGAACCTTATTTTTTAGCAACTATATGCCAAGCCAAAAAAAGACCAAGATCGTGGCCACCCTCGGGCCGGCGACCAGCGATAAGGAAATCCTGCGCAAGATGGTGGAAACCGGCGTAGACGTATTCAGGATCAATTTCTCCCATGCCAACTATGACGACGTAAAGAAACGGATCCGAATGATCCGTGAACTCAGCGATGAGATGGGCGTGTACACCGCCATCCTTGCCGACCTTCAGGGGCCGAAACTCCGGGTAGGCGTTATGTCCGGGGAGGTAGTGGTGGCCCCTGGAGACGAGATCCTCTTCCGCACCGGGAAACCCTTTGAGGGGACCGCGGAGGCCGTTTACATGAACTATAAGAATTTCCCCAAGGATGTGAATCCGGGGGAGCGGATCTTGCTGGACGACGGGAAGCTCATCTTTGAGATTGTGGAATCCAACGGGAAGGACGAGGTCAAGGCCAAGGTCGTCCAGGGCGGGCCGCTAAAATCCAAAAAAGGGGTCAACCTCCCCAATACCAACATCTCCCTGCCCGCTTTGACGGAAAAGGACGTTAAGGACGCCATCTTTGCCATTTCTCAGGAGGTGGACTGGATTGCGCTTTCCTTTGTGCGGCACAGCCAGGACTTGCTGGATTTGAGAAAGATCATCGACGAGCATGCCAAGCACAAGATCCCCATTGTCGCCAAGATAGAAAAGCCGGAGGCGGTGGAAAACATCGACAAGATCGTGGCCTATTGCGACGGCCTGATGGTTGCGAGAGGCGACCTGGGAGTGGAGGTGCCTGCGGAAGAAGTGCCGCTGATCCAGAAACAACTGGTATTGCGTGCCAAGCGCGCCCGGATCCCGGTCATCATCGCCACCCAGATGATGGAGACCATGATCACCAGCCTGACCCCAACGCGGGCCGAGGTAAACGACGTGGCGAATTCCGTAATGGACGGGGCCGACGCGGTGATGCTTTCCGGCGAAACCTCCGTGGGGAATTACCCGGTGCAGGTAATCGAACGTATGGCCAGTATCCTGAAGAGCGTGGAAAGCTCCGACCTGATCAAGGTGCCGCACGACCCGCCGCATATCCGCACCAAGCGCTTTATTACCAAATCGGTTTGCTACCACGCGGCCCTTATGGCGAACGATATCAGGGCCAAGGCTATTTCCACGCTGACCAACAGCGGTTATACGGCCTTTCAGATCTCGGCCTGGCGGCCCAGTGCCCATATCCTGGTATTTACCTCCAATAAATCCATCCTGTCGCAGCTGAACCTGTTGTGGGGGGTCAAGGCTTTCTACTACGATCGCTATGTCTCCACCGATGAGACCATTGAGGACGTAAACCGGATCGCCTGCCAGAAAGGCTTCCTCGAAGAAGGCGATATGCTGATCAGCCTGGCGGCAATGCCGATCAAGGACAAGGGGATGGTCAATACGCTTCGGGTTACCGAGATCGAATCCTGCAATTTATAAGGTCCGGCCGTAGATAGCGACCAATAAGGCGTTAACCTTATTGGAGGGACATGGACTATGTATACCAAAGCAAGGTAGACGGGGGATTCATCATCCTGTCGGATGACATTGCCCGGCGCCGCGCACCCCTGCCGGGGGAAGACCAGGCCATTCAAATCCTTTGGAACCGGGGCTCATCTGAAACTTCGCTGGAAATTGACGGAGCCGAATGGACCTTGATGCCAGGTCAGATCGTTACTACCACCTATTTGCACCGGCTGCGCTGGCATTCCACACGGCCGGAAATCACCGCGCTGAGATTTAACCGGGAGTTCTATTGCATAATCGACCACGACGATGAGGTCTCCTGCAACGGGATCCTGTTCTTTGGGACACAGGAGTTACCGGTGGTGGATATCCCGGCGGCCCAGCAGCGGAAATTCCAAATGCTTTTTGAAGTGCTGGTGGAGGAGTTCCTGACACCGGACCGGATCCAGGGCGGGATGCTGCAGATGGTGCTGAAACGCCTGATCATCCTGCTGACCAGGCTGGCTACCGAACAGCACATCGGGAAACGGCTCAGCGGCGAGCAGGTAGATATCATTCGCAGGTTCAATGTGCTGGTGGACGCCCACTTCAGAGAAAAGCGCAAGGTTTCCGACTATGCGGAGATGCTCTACAGAAGCCCTAAAACCCTTTCCAACCTGTTTGCGATCTACAACGAGAAATCCCCGCAACAGATTATCCTGGACCGGTTGGCGCTGGAAGCGAAGCGGCTGCTGCGCTATACCGATAAGCAGCACCAGGAGATTGCCTATGAGCTTGGATTCAGCGACGCCTCGCACTTCAGCCGCTTCTTTCGCAAAATGACGTCCCATACGCCCCGGGCCTACCGGGAACGGCTCCAATTGGCGGGCTGAGGGAAATCTGTACAAGCATCCGGGCAATCCGTCCTAACCCAACCCCTTTTTGGCGAACCATCTTTGCATGGAGATTAAAACAAAGATGAATCAGGGATCCGATCCCGCAATACACCAAAAAATGATCACATTCAATGTACCCAAAAAGGAAGATGTAAGCGAACAGAACCGCGCATTGTTCAACCAGCTTGAAAAGGCACTTGGCTTTGTGCCGAACCTGTATGCGACCTATGCATACAGCGACCATGCCCTCGGCAACTATCTAACCCTGAATCAGGCCAAGAGTTCACTTAGTAATAAAGAAAAAGAGG
>JBNKHB010000261.1:0-3578 GCA_050290125.1 Robiginitalea sp. | reverse complement strand
CGATTCTTCTTCCCCGGCGCCGGCCCATGATCACCCCAACTGGACCCAATCCCCGCGTGCGTGCTCCCCCTACTCCACTCTGCTGATAGCCTTCGCACCCGTTAGCGCGCAAACATCCTTTGCCGAAATCCAACCGGCGGACGGCAGCCCTTTCCTGGTGGGTCATATCCCTGAAGACCTCTTGTTGAGCCCGCCTTACGCATCCTGGTACCAATCCGGGCTGGAAGCGTATCGTCCCGATCCGGCCCAATTGGCCGACTTAAAAACTGCCCTGGAACCCTTCCAGGTCCTGATCTTTCTGGGCACCTGGTGCGGGGACAGCCGCCGGGAAGTGCCGAGGGTCATGAAGATCCTCAAGGCCTCCGGATTTCCTGAAGACCGGGTTAAGATCGTTACAGTGGATCGCCGGAAGGAACATTATAAGAAAAGCCTGAACGGGGAAGAGTGGGGCCTGGACATCAGAAGGGTCCCCACCATTATTTTTCTCCGCGGGGGCAAAGAGGTGAACCGGATCGTAGAAAGTCCGCTGCAAAGTTTGGAAACCGACATGCTCAAGATCCTCACCGGCCAGCCATACACCCCCAGGTACCAACGCGCCGGCTCGCGGTGAATATAAAGGCCGGTGGGTAGTGCTGAGCCTAACCTTAATGCTCCGACTCGGATGGGTTACCAACGTTACCCGCAAAAGTGTAATTTTGCGAATCAATCCGAGAGGTTATGCAGCTATCCGAGCAGGAACAAGTCAGGCGCCAGAAACTGGCCCAGCTCCGAGAATTGGGAATTGATCCCTACCCGGCCCCCCAATACGTGGTGGACACCTACGCAGCCGACATCCCCAAGGTCTATACAGAGGGTGGCAAAGTAGTTATGGCCGGGAGGCTGATGTCGCGCCGCATCCAGGGCAAAGCCTCTTTTGCGGAGTTGCAGGACAGCAGCGGCCGCATACAACTCTACTTCAACCGGGACGAATTGTGTCCGGGGGAGGACAAGACACTCTACAACGAGGTCTATAAAAAGCTACTGGATATCGGGGATATCATTGGCGTGGAAGGCGAGTTATTCACCACGCAGGTTGGGGAGAAAACGGTTTTGGTCAAGAAACTGGTGTTGCTCAGCAAAGCCCTTCGCCCCCTGCCGCTCCCCAAGACCGATTCCGAAGGAAAGGTTTTTGATGAATTCAATGATCCGGAACAGCGCTACCGCATGCGCTACGTGGATCTGGTCGTGAACCCGCAGGTACGGGAAACCTTTGTTACGCGGACCCGCGTCACCAATACCATCCGGGGTTTCTTTAACGATCGCGGGTACCTGGAGGTAGAGACGCCCATCCTGCAGCCCATTCCTGGTGGCGCCGCAGCCCGGCCTTTCGTTACCCACCACAATGCCCTGGGCATCCCGCTCTATCTGCGCATCGCCAATGAATTATACCTGAAACGCCTGATCGTGGGCGGTTTTGACGGGGTATATGAATTTGCCAAGGATTTCCGGAACGAAGGGATGGACCGCACGCACAACCCGGAATTCACGGTGATGGAACTCTATGTGGCCTACAAGGATTATAACTGGATGATGGAAACCACCGAACAGCTGCTGGAAAAGGTAGCTACCGAAGCCACGGGGGGCACCGAGGTTAAGGCCGGCGGACAAACCATCAATTTCAAGGCGCCGTATCCGCGCGTACCCATCCTGGATGCCATAAAGGAGCATACCGGTTACGACGTTTACGGGATGGACGAAGCTGGCTTGCGCCGGGTGGCGTCCGAATTAAAGCTGGAGGTGGACGATTCCATGGGCGTGGGCAAACTCATAGACGAGATCTTTGGCGAATGCTGCGAACACCACTATGTTCAGCCGACCTTTATTATCGACTATCCCCGGGAAATGAGCCCGCTTACCAAGGCGCACCGCACCAAACCGGGCCTTACCGAGCGCTTTGAGCTGCTGATCAACGGGAAGGAGATCGCCAACGCCTATTCCGAGCTCAACGACCCGATCGACCAGCGCGAACGCTTTGAGGAGCAGCTGAAGCTTTCGGAGAAAGGGGATGACGAAGCCATGTTCATCGACCAGGATTTCCTGAGGGCACTGGAATTCGGGATGCCCCCCACTTCGGGGATCGGGATCGGGATCGACCGCCTGGTGATGTTGCTCACCGACAATGCCTCCATCCAGGAGGTGCTGTTCTTCCCCCAGATGAAACCGGAAGCCAAGCCGCTGGAACTCAGCGAAGAGGAAAAGATCGTCATGGACATCCTAGTGCCCGAGGGGGAGATGGATCTGTTAGAGCTTAAAGAGAAAACAGGACTCAGCAATAAAAAATGGGATAAAACCACAAAGTCCCTCGCCAAGAAAGGGATTTTTCAGGTGCAGAAAACAGAAGACGGCTTACTGGCTAAAAAAACCTAGTTTAGGGACGCCCAACCAAGCCGTATGATCCGAGCCAAACAGATAGGTTTACTTGCGGGGCCATTGGCCTTTTTACTGCTGGCGTTCCTGCCGGGAGACCTGGTCAGCATGCAGGGCGACCGGGTTCTTGCCGTTGCCGCATGGATGATCATCTGGTGGATCACCGAAGCGGTCTCCATTTCGGTCACCGCCCTGCTGCCGCTCTTACTCTTCCCGCTGCTCGGGGTCATGGAACTTACGGACACCGGAGCCAATTACGGCAGTCCGATCATATTCCTGTTCTTCGGGGGATTTGTACTGGCACTGGCATTGGAAAAGGTAAACCTGCACAAACGCATCGCCCTCACCATCATCAACAGGACCGGGACCAGTCCGGAACGCGTCATCCTGGGCTTTATGATCGCTACGGCCTCACTCAGCATGTGGATCAGCAATACGGCCAGCACGGTTGTGATGCTTCCCATTGCCATGTCCGTGATCGGGCTGTTGATCCGGGATGAGGACGGATTTACAAAAAAAGACAAGAATTTTGCCCTGGCCGTAATGCTCGGCATCGCCTTTTCCGCCAACGCGGGCGGGATCGCCACTGTTATCGGCACCCCGCCGAATTCAGTGTTGATCGGCCTGCTGGAGAACGAATACAACATCGAGATCTCCTTCCTCCGCTGGATGACGATCGGGCTCCCGGTCTCGCTCATATTAATCGCTGTTTCCTACTGGGTGCTCGTAAAATGGATGTTCCCCTGCCGGGGCCTCAAGTTCGGGGCGACACGTGATGTTATCCGGGAGGAACTGGACAAACTCGGGCCGGCCAGCCCGCGCGAGCGGATGGTACTGGTCATTTTCGGCATCACCGTATTCCTTTGGATCTTTCGAACGGTGATCAACAACCTGATCCCGGGATTGGGTCTTACCGATACCGCAATCAGTATGTTCGGCGCCCTGCTGCTCTTTACGGCGCCCTTCAACCTGAAACGCCTGGATTTTATCCTGAAATGGAAAGACACCTCGCGCCTGGCCTGGGGCATCCTGATCCTGTTCGGGGGCGGCCTGGCACTGGCACGCGGCATGTCGGCCAGCGGGTTGGTGGATATCGTGGCTAACGCCATCGCCAGCAGTGAAATTTCAATCCTGTTCACCGCCGTATTGCTGATCACCCTGATGCTCTTTAT
>JBNKHB010000260.1:0-3590 GCA_050290125.1 Robiginitalea sp. | reverse complement strand
TCCATCGTTGAATACCTGCATGATCAAATTGCAGCGCGAGTCTTGTTCGCCACCCACTATCACGAGCTGACGGAACTGGAACAGTCTCTGGAGGGGGTCCGCAACTACAACGTCGCCGTCCAGGAGTGGCAGGAAAAGATCGTGTTCCTGCAGCACGGCCACAAGGCCTGGGAAGGCACTAACCGCGATATCTTCCGCACCGACAACGAGGCCGTTACCAACTTCGTTTACTCCTCGGAACTCTTTAAGAAGGTCCGGCAAATGTACCTGGAAGACCGGGTCTGATCAGCTGCCGGCCTCCCGTACCTGGATGCGATCGTTTTTAAGCCGGGTCTTCAGCCAATTGGTGATCTTTCGCGTATTTTCCTGCCGCTGGGCGGCAGTACCCTCTTGCTTCCACTTGAGTTCAAAGACCGGGATGGTGTCGGTCTTGTTGAAATCCGTCTGCAGGGTATAGGCAAATCCAAGGCCTTCCAGCTCTTCATAATTGGCGCGCGCCTCGGCGGAGATTTCCGAGAACGGCACCATGCCTTCCGCAAGCGTCCGCATACCCGTGAGTTCCTCTTCCAGCAGCCGGATCCGCTCGTCCTTGTTCAGCAATTCCGCTTTTTTGGCTTCGTAAAGTTCGTTGACGTACCTGAACTTCTCCTCGCTGTCGTCCACTCCTCCCTGAACAATTTTCAACTCAGTGTCTTGCAGTTTTGAGTAGGCGTTCTTCTGAGTGCGCCAGGTTTGAATGACATTCTCGGGAATGGGATCATCACCCATACAGACGAGCTCGATCTCGGAGCCGCCGTCCGGATGGTATTGGACCTGTGAGAGGTTGTTCATAAAGCGGCCGTTCCCGGGGAACTGGTAGACGCCAATGGTCTCGCCGATAAACTGCTGTGCCTGGCTGCGGAACCGGGATTCCTGAAATACCTGATAGAAGGTATAGCCTGCCGGTACCATTACCAGCACCGCGATCAGGGACGCTATACGTGCAATCATACGCCTGCGGCGCGAATTCGCATACCGCACCATGGGAAAGCGGAGGATCTTTATGATCAGGAAAGTGGCCAGGGCAATAAAGATGGTGTTGATGGTGAAGAGGTACATGGCCCCGGCAGCGTACTCCCAGTTGCCGATGGCCAGCCCGAAGCCAACCGTGCAAAGTGGAGGCATCAGGGCGGTGGCGATGGCCACCCCAAAGATCACACTGGCAATAGTGCCCTTCTTGGCCCGTGCGATCACCAGGGCCAGGCCACCGAAAAATGCGATCAGCACATCCCGGATATCGGGTGCGGTGCGTGCAAGTAACTCCGAGGATTCGTCCCTCAGCGGGAACAATTCAAAGAACAGATACGCCGTGAGCACGCTCAGCACCACCATAATGGCGAAGTTCTTTAAGGACCGCTTAAGCGTATCCAGGTCGTTGACGCCGATAGACATCCCGATCCCCAGGATGGGTCCCATCAGTGGGGAAATTAACATGGCGCCAATCACGACGGCAGTGGAGTTCGCATTCAACCCCACAGAGGCGATAAAGATGGAACACACCAGGATCCATGCAGTATGACCCTTAAAGGGGATGTCGGCTACAATAGCTTCCTTGGCGGCTTCCTGGTCCGTGTTCTTCCGGATATCCAGGGTTTCGGACAGGAACTTGCGGACACTGCCCATCAGGCCCTTAAAATCCTTTTTTACTTCCTCCCCGCTGTCGGGATCCTGCGTGGGGCTCAACTGATCCTGATTCAGATGCTCTTCCATACTTTCAATTTAGGTATGCTGGTCTCCGAAGTTCTCGCGTACTTCGGCTACCCATTGTTTGATCTCCTGCTCGCGGTCCCTGGGCAGGATAAGGAGGACGCCGGGCTGGTCCACTACAATGAAATCCTTGAGGCCATCGATCACTCCGATCTTGTCCTTCGGCAGGCGGATCATATTGCCGCTGCTGTCCCGGGTAAGCACAGCCCCCTGCGCAATAGCGTTGGAATCCGCGTCCTTGTCCAATTTATCGTACAGGGAACCCCAGGTGCCAAGATCGTTCCAGTCAAAGCTGGCCGGGAGGACGTAGACCGCATCCGAACGTTCCATGATCGCATAGTCGATCGAGATATTTTCTGCCTCGGCGTAATGCTCCCCGATGAAGGCGTCCTCCTGCGGCGTGTTGTAGGTGTCCAGACCGGCTACAAACAGGTCGTGCTGCGCAGGCTGATAAGTTTTGAAGGCCTCCACGATGGCCGCCGCACTCCAGGCAAAGATCCCGGCATTCCAAAGGAAATTTCCCTCTTTCAGAAAACTGCGCGCCGTTTCATAATCCGGTTTTTCGCGAAACTGCCGCACCTTTTTCAGGCCGGGTTCGTCTCGCTGCTGCGGATCGTATTCAATATACCCGAAGCCCGTGTTCGGAAAGGTGGGTTGTATACCCAGCGTACATAGTACGGCCTGTGAGGCACACTTGTCAAAGCATTGCTCCACATCCGACCGGAAAGCAGCTTCGTCTTCGATCCAATGGTCGCTGGGGGCCACGAGCATCAGCGCATCCGGATCCATCTTCCGGATCTTCATGGCCGCGTACAGGATGCAGGGTGCCGTGTTGCGCATGGCTGGTTCCGCAACCACCTGCTCCGGCCCGATCCGCGGCAGTTGCTGCATGACCAGGTCCGTATACGCCGCATTGGTCAGAATGAGGATGTTCTCTTCGGGGATGAATGACGCAAGGCGTCCAAAAGTCTTTTGCAAAAGGGATTGCCCGCTCCCCAGCATATCGTGAAATTGCTTGGGGTAGGACTTGGTACTTACCGGCCAGAACCGGGAACCGACTCCACCCGCCATTAGCACCGCATAGTAATTCGTGTTCATGTTTTCAGCTTTCCGTCAGTAATTCCACTTCGGCATGCGGCTGGAAAAGATACAACTTTCCCGAGTTGATTTCCACACATTCATAGCGCTTTACCTTCCGGGCGCCCTTGCGGAATACCCGGCCATTGTAGAGCCGGAAGAGACCTCCGTCCGGAATTTCAAACACAAAGTGGCGGCTGCGCTGTTCCTCGTCGTAAACCTTCAAAGCCAACGAAAGGGCGGTGTCCGTACTGCTGCTCGCACGCGGATTCTTAAAATGAGCTGCCAGGAGGGGGAGCAGGCGGTGGGGAAATATTTCCGGGCGCAACAACGGGAGCATCAGCTCCCTGAAGGTGTATTTCCATTCCCTTCCGTGTGGCTTGATTTGCCTCCCGAAGGTCCTGAAGGCAACCAGATGGGCGATCTCGTGGATCAGGGTGATCAGGAAGCGGTACTTGTTCCCCATGGCATTGACCGTAATCTGATGGCTACCGTCCGGCAACAACCGGTAATCCCCGTGCCGGGTGATCCGATGCCTCACAATCTTTAACCGTACCCCGTGCAGACGGATCAATTCCAGGCAGGGAGCCACGGCACGTTCCGGGAGATAGGGCATAAGGACCTCTTCCATGATCGCAAAAGTAGCTATTATACCCCTTCGCAGGGCCTTTCCAAAGGATTCATCGAAGATTTCAAGGCAACCCCCGGATAATTTTGTATCTATGTGATATGCGCAACATACTGATCATTTTGATTTCCGGGCTCTT
>JBNKHB010000259.1:0-3599 GCA_050290125.1 Robiginitalea sp. | reverse complement strand
CTACGCGGTAATTGATGCTTACGAATACCATGTCTTTCTGCGCCATGGCGGCCCCGTCGTAAATAGGGCAACCACTGCCGCCGCTGCGAAAACCCCCACCGTAGATATACACCAGTACCGGTTTGGAGGCCTGGGGATCCGGATCCGCTGTCCAAACGTTTAAATACAGGCAGTCCTCACTGATCGGTTCCTCCGGGATCAGGAATTCAGATGACCAGAAAGCAAAGGGCCTGGGCTTGGCCTGCATGGGACTGGGACCGAATGCCGTACATTCTCGTACCCCCTGCCAGGGGGTGGCGGGTTGAGGCGCTTTCCAGCGTAACTCCCCCACGGGCGGCGCCGCGAAGGGGATGCCCTTAAAGCTGTGTATCCCATCAGAGTCCACGGTTCCGCTGACCTGCCCCAGGTGCGTGTCCACAATAGCCTCATTGGTTCCCTGCGCCAGAAGGTCCGTTTGAACCGTGAAAAGGGCAAACACCCCAATTAAAAATGTCCCCTTAAACGGAGTCTTCAGGCAAGGCCCAAATCCTTTAAGACGAACGGTTGCCGGCATCTTATTTCTTGTAAAAACGGTCGTGGAAATTGTATCGGGCATCGTTTGCCGCATCCACTTCCCCGCTTTCAACGTCAATGACCATCACCGGAGGCGTCGCGTCCGAAGCATCCGCGGCCGACCACTGCGGCAAGCCTTCGCCATTGGGATTTCCGGTTAAAATAAAGTTGGCGAACTGGGCCTGCATGGTCTCTGAAACCTTAAAGTCGTCCGATGTCCAGGCGTAGTCCTCCACCAGGTGTAAATTGCCCATGCAGTATTCGATCTCGCAGGCATGCGGAGCCCCGATGGCCTTGGGCATGGGAGGCGCTTCCCCTCCTGCTGCCACCGTGCCCCCGGCTAATCCGGACCTGAGGGTCTGGTCACGAAGCGGCGGACGGAGTTTGCTATACAGGTAACGGTATACCGGCTGGTCACTGTTCTTGCGGTGCAGGTCAAACCACTTCCAGGTACTGTAAACAATAAAGCGATCCGATGCCAGATGAGTAGCCGAATGTTCCACCTCATCTGCACTGGCATGAGGGTACAGCGCCAGCACCTCTGCATGGCGCTCGGGATAGGCTTCTTTCACCTTGGTTTCAAAATTTTCGGGGGTATACGGCATCCCTTGCATAAAGGCCATTCCGGGGATTTCAGCAGAGTTCCAGCCCAGCAACAGCGGTACCTGGGCCTGTTTGCCCTGGTTGAATATCTCCGGCAGGGAGGCCGGCAGGAAGTGTCCGTCGATCACCAGCGGGAAACCGAAACGGCGGGACTCGTTGTACAATTCATAGATCTCCCGGGTAGGCAGGCTTCGCAAATCCGCAATGCTCGCAACGCCGGCTTTAGTGAGAAACTCCGCGCCCTGGGCCTCCGCGTCTGCCAGCGGTACGGGAGCCAGGGTCGGGTTGATGGCGGCCCCGCTTTCTCCGATTGCCCCGGCGATCAGGTCTTTTGATAATGGGGAGGCCATGAGCGTGCTCACACCGATAGATCCTGCGGATTCCCCGGCGATAGTTACTTTGTTCGGATCCCCTCCAAAGGCAGCAATATTATTCTGCACCCATTCCAGTGCTGCTACCTGGTCCAGCGCCCCATAATTCCCGGATGCCCCAAAGGGCGATTCCGCGCTCAGCTCCGGGTGCGCCAGATAGCCAAAGATGTTCAAGCGGTAATTGGTGGTAACTACCACCATGCCCTTCTTGGCCATGCTCTCCCCGTCGTAGCGCGGTTCAGAGGCATCTCCGGCCACGTTGCCGCCGCCGTAATAATAGACCAGCACGGGCAGATCCTTGGTGTTCCGGGTAGCTGGCGTCCAGACATTGAGATAAAGGCAATCTTCGCTAACCCCGGCAGACCGGGATTTCATGTCCCCGAAAACCATTGTCTGCATGGGCCTGGGCCCAAATTCCTTGGTTTGTTTCACCCCCGCCCATGCGTCTGCCGGTTGCGGGGCCTTCCAGCGCAGTTCGCCTACCGGCGGTTTGGCAAAGGGGATGCCAAAGTAGGTCTGTATCCCCGTATGGGTATTGTAGTTGCCTTCAATGGTTCCCTTGTCGGTTTGGACCTGTACCGGGAAGGCATTGGTCTGTTGTGCTTCAAGCGTACCGGTATAAAGCATCTGACCCAGGATTAAAATGGATGTAAGGTGTCGGTATTTCATCGTGTCCTCAGTTTGTTTTCAAGCTTACAAGATAATTGCTTTTATCCAAAGGACATACCCAAACCGGGAAAAGTGTGCGCGGTGATGAAATTCGCCAAAGCCAGCCAGCGACAACCTCAGCGGGAAGCCTTACAGCCTAAGCCACCATAGAGGATTACTGGATACGGGTAGTGGGTGGTCATGCTCCTGGTTAGGTTTGTTGAAACCCTTAAAACCAACGCATTATGAAAACGTTCGTCTACTTACTCAGTATTTTCATGTTCATATGCCGGCCGGCCGACGTACGGCAGATAACCGGTACTGTTATAGATCAGAGCGGCCCGCTTCCCGGGGTCACCATAACGGTCCAGGGGACCACCCGGGGCACCCAGACCGATTTTGACGGGAATTACACCCTGGAGGCCTATCCGGGCGAGACCCTGATATTCTCATACATAGGTTTCCAAACCAGGAAAGTAAAACTGAAATCGGGGCTGATCGTAAATGTGACCCTCCGGGAAGATGCTCAGGCCCTTGATGAGGTAGTAATCATCGGATATGGAACATCTCCGGGACATAGGTACCTGCCGCCCTCCGCAGCGCAGCTAAAAAGACAGGAACGCCGTGCACAGCACAATGAAATTTCCAGGCAATTGCAGGGTCGCGCCGCAGGGGTCCAGGTGGTTGCGGCTGCGGAAGTCATTTCCGTGGATGAGCCGTCCCCACGTGTTTCTCAAAAACAAAGTTCCAAACAACCCCTGTACATCGTAGACGGCAAACCCATCCGCAAGGCATTCAATGATATCATCCGGCAATTGGACCCGGCGGAGATCGAGCATACCACTACTTATAACGGGGCACGGGGACGACAGCTTTTCGGAAAGGAAGCGCGGCACGGGTGCATTGTGATCTCCACTGTCAAGGGCAACTATCAACTCGAAAACGACGAAGCCTATGCCCGGATCACGGAAAACTCCTACCAACGGGTATCGCTCAATCCGCTTTCCACCTTTTCCATTGACGTGGACCGGGCGTCCTACAGCAATATCCGCCGCATGATCAACAATGGGGACCCGATCCCGGCGGATGCGGTGAAGATCGAAGAGATGATCAACTATTTCAGCTATGATTATCCGCAGCCCAGGGACGAACACCCCTTCGCCATTCAGACGGATCTGGCGGTAACGCCGTGGAACCCGGATACGCGTCTGGTACGGATCGGTTTGCAGGGAAAAACCTATGACCAAAAGGATCTCCCGCCATCCAACCTCACATTTTTGATCGACGTTTCGGGTTCTATGAGCGATCCCAATAAATTGCCGCTGCTGAAATCGGCATTCACCCTGCTCGTTCAACAACTGCGGGAGAAAGACAAGGTTGCCATTGTGGTTTACGCCGGTGCAGCCGGGGTGGTCCTCCCTCCCA
>JBNKHB010000258.1:0-3607 GCA_050290125.1 Robiginitalea sp. | reverse complement strand
TTGGACAACAGGTGGAGGTATTGGGCCATCCGGTTGTAACTCGCCTTAACGGAACTCTTTTCGCTCAGCGTGTAGGCAACAGATACCCGGGGTTCCAGGTTCAGGAATTTCTCCAGGGTCTCAAAACGGTCCGCGCTCACCGTATCAATGGGAGTGGCTTCCCGGTAGACAAGGCTGAATGGGTCAAATTCCACCGGGTTGTTGTTCCGGTAAACAAAGACCTCGTCCTGCCCCAGCCGGTTGAACTGGCTCACCCGCAGGCCGTATCCTACGCTCAGGCGCGGAGAAAGCTCGTGGGAAGCGTCCACATAGATCGCATTCTCGTTGGCGTATTTCTTGGCCAGTTGCTCTGCTATGATCCCCGAATCGCTTCCGGTGGGGGTGATCTCACCCGGGTTGAACACATAATACGTGTTGTGCAGGCCGTAATTCAGTTGAAAGGTATCGCTGAGGTAATGCTTCAGGTCGTATTTGAAATTGAAATTCTGGATCCCGGAATTCCATTCGAAGCCTACAAAATCCAGTTCCAGGCCGTAGTAGAAATCCGAGTAGATAAGCGACAGGTTGGAGAACAGCTTGTCCGAGAACAGGTGGTTCCATCTGAAGTTGATCAGCGCATTCCCGTATATGTTTACAAAGAGGTCGTTGATGCTGAAGAGGTCTCGGCCAAAATAGCCCGAGAGATACAGGTTGTTGCGGGGATTCAGCCGGTAATTCAGTTTGGTGTTCAGGTCGTAGAAGTAGGCCCGGTTGTCCACGTCAAAAAGCGGCAGGAACAGGTGGGCATAGGTAGCCCGGCCGCCGATCAAAAAGGCCGACTTGTCCTGCACGATGGGTCCTTCCGCCAGCAGGCGGCTCGCTACGGCCCCGATACCGCCGTTCATATGGAATTCCTTGCTGTTTCCCTCCTTCTGATAGATGTCCAGGACCGAGGCCACCCGGCCCCCGTATCGGGAGGGGATGCCGCCTTTATAGAGCTTTACGTCCTTGATGGCATCCGGGTTGAATACCGAAAAAAGCCCGAATAAATGCGAACTGTTAAAGATGGTAGCCTCGTCCAGCAGGATCAGGTTCTGGTCCGCCGCCCCGCCGCGGACATTGAAGCCGGAAGCGGCTTCCCCGGCATTGGTCACCCCAGGCAGCAATAGAAGGGACTTAACCACATCGGCCTCGCCCAGGACCACGGGGATCTTCTTGATGGTCTCTACCTTTAGGGTGTTAACGCTCATTTGGGGGGAGCGGATATCAGGCCGTTCCGATTGTTCGGTTACCACCACCTCCTCCAGTTCTTCCGCATGTTCGTTCATTTGGTAATCCATCCGGCGGTCTGAGGTGAGATCGATGGTGGTTCGGATGTCGCTAAAACCCAGGTAGCGGATCAGGACCTCATATTCGCCGGCGGGCAGGGTCAGGGAATAGAATCCGTATTCATTGGTGACGGCTCCTGTTCGCAGCTCGGGAACCAGGATGTTTACGCCGATCAGGCTCTCGTTGGACGCGGCATCCGAGATGGTGCCGCTGAGCGTATAGCGGGTTTGTGAAAAAAGGATTTGCCCGACGAGCAGCGCGAATAAGGTCGGCAACAGCCGGGATAGGTGTTTCATGCAATTCTTTTTCCTAAAAATAGGAAATAATCATACATAAGGGGAAATCCCTACCCCGCCCGGTACCAAGATAATACCGGGTCCTGCTGGCGCCTTGCGGCAACCGGAAGATCAATCAGGATTTATCCCAGGTTCTCTAGAATGGTGTTAAAAGAGGTGCTCGGCCTCATCGCTGCAGCCGTCTTTGCCGGGTCCGGCAGGTAATAGCCGCCCAGATCCTGGGCGTGACCCTGGGCATCCAGCAGTTCCTGCAGGATGGTTTCCGTCTGTTGCTGCATGGCCTTTGCAGTGCTGTCAAAGGCAGCGGCCAGGGAGGCATCCTCGGATTGAGCCGCAAGGGCTTCTGCCCAATACCGCGCCAGATAGAAATGGCTGCCGCGCGTATCCAGTTCCCCGACTTTTCGCGAAGGAGAGCGGTTTTCTTCCAGGAATTTCTCGGTGGCTACATCCAGCGCCGCACCCAGGATGCGCGCTTCTGAATTATCGTTGCGCGCTGCGTAGTGCTCCAGGGATACGGCCAGGGCCATAAATTCACCCAGGGAATCCCACCGCAGGTGCCCTTCCTCCAGGAACTGCTCAACGTGTTTGGGTGCCGAACCGCCGGCGCCCGTCTCAAAGAGGCCCCCCCCGTTCATTAGGGGGACGATGGAGAGCATCTTTGCACTGGTGCCTACTTCAAGAATGGGGAAGAGGTCGGTAAGGTAATCCCGCAACACATTTCCCGTTACGGAGATGGTATCTTTCCCTGCCTTGATCCGTTCCAGCGTATGGTAGGTAGCCTCAATGGGAGACATCACCTGGATGTCCAGGGCTTCCCGTTCGCTTTGCGGCAGATAGGCGTCCACTTTTTCTATGAGTTGGCGGTCGTGTGCCCGTTCCGGATCCAGCCAGAACACGGCCGGTGTCCTGGATGCCCGGGCGCGCTCAACAGCCAGTTGAATCCAGTTCCGGACCGGCAGGTCCTTTACCTGGCACATGCGCCAGATATCCCCGGCAGCGACCTGGTGCTCCAGGAGCACGGTACCGCTGTCCTGCTCCACGACGCGGACGCTGCCGTTCCCGGCAATTTCAAATGTTTTGTCATGAGAGCCGTATTCCTCTGCCTTTTGTGCCATCAACCCTACGTTGGGTACTGTGCCCATGGTGCGGGGATCGAAGGCGCCGTGCGTTTTGCAGAAATCAATGGTGGCCTGATAAATGCCCGCATAGCTGCTATCCGGGATCACCGCCATGGTATCCTGTGCCTTGCCCTGTGCGTTCCACATTTTCCCGGAATTCCGGATCATGGCCGGCATGGAGGCGTCTATGATCACATCGCTGGGTACGTGCAGGTTGGTAATGCCTTTATCGGAATTCACCATGGCAAGCGAGGGCCCGTTATCCATGGCTTCCTGGATGGCGCTGCGAATCTCGTCGGCTTTGGCCCCGGGGAGCTGGCCCAGATCCTCCAACAAGCTTTCCAAACCGTCGTTGGCGTTAACGCCCAGGGTATCGAATTCCTCTTGAAACCGGTCAAAGACCGATGCAAAATAGGTTTTCAGTACGTGGCCGAACAGGATGGGGTCCGAAACCTTCATCATGGTGGCCTTCAGGTGGACGGAAAAAAGCACGCCTTCTTTCTTGGCTTCTGCTACCTGCCGTTTCAAGAATTCCAGCAGGGCCGATTTCTCCATGAGCGTTGCATCCACAATTTCCCCTTCTAATACCGGGATGTTCTCCTTGAGCACTTCGGTGTGCGCTCCGTCGGTCCATTCAATCCGGAGTTGCCCGGCCTTGGCAAGTGTTACCGATTTCTCATTTGATTTAAAGTCCCCGTGGTCCATAGTCGCCACATGGCTTTTGGAATCTGCGCTCCAGGCACCCATGCTATGCGGGTTCTTTTTGGCGAAGTTCTTAACCGGCCGCGGGGCGCGGCGGTCCGAATTCCCTTCGCGCAGGACGGGATTCACGGCGCTGCCCTTTATCTTGTCATAGCGGGCCTTGATCGCCCGCTCCGTATCGTT
>JBNKHB010000257.1:0-3608 GCA_050290125.1 Robiginitalea sp. | reverse complement strand
TTACCTATGTGGAATACTACCTGAGCCGCGGAATGGATATCAACCGCTTCGGGCCGAACCTTTCCTTCTTCTTTTCCAATGGCATCGATGCGGAGTATGCCGTTATCGGACGGGTGGCGCGCCGGATCTGGGCCAAGGCCCTGAAAGAGAAATACGGGGCCGACCCAAGGGCCCAGATGCTCAAATACCATATCCAGACCAGCGGCCGCAGCCTCCATGCCCAGGAAATCGACTTTAACGACATCAGGACCACGCTGCAGGCGCTCTACGCCATCTACGACAACTGCAATTCGCTACACACCAACGCCTACGACGAGGCCATTACCACACCCACCGAGGAATCCGTTCGGCGGGCCATGGCCATCCAGCTGATCATCAATAAGGAATTGGGCCTTGCCAAGAATGAAAACCCGCTGCAGGGCGCTTTTATCATTGAAGAACTCACGGCTTTGGTGGAAGAAGCCGTGCTCGCCGAATTCGACCGGATAACGGAACGCGGCGGGGTGCTTGGCGCCATGGAGACCATGTACCAGCGATCCCGGATACAGGAAGAGAGCCTGCACTATGAAACCCTGAAACACACTGGCGAATATCCGATCGTGGGCGTCAACACTTTCTTGAATTCAAAGGGATCACCTACGGTCTTGCCAGCCGAGGTGATCAGGGCTACCGAAGAGGAGAAAAAGGCCCAGATCGCAACCCTCGCAAGGGTCCATGCCCAACATGGGGAAGAAGCGGCCGCGTGGACGCAAAAGTTGAAGGAAGCCGCAGTGCGGAACGAAAATGTATTTGAAGTGCTGATGGAAGTGTGCAAATACGCTTCCCTGGGGCAGCTAACCCATGCACTGTTCGAGGTGGGCGGGCAGTACCGCCGGAATATGTAGGGGGTTTGTGATTACAGGGCCTAGTCAAATAGGCCGCTCCGCCATTTTTTAAATGAGCGGCGGAAGCTTTTCAGTTCACTGCGCAACAGATCCAGGTATTCGCGTTCCCGGACACCGTCCTTCTCCAGGCCGGTGCAGTACATATTCAGGTTGCGGGTCATCACATTGATGAATTTGACGATCCTGCGCCGGGTGGCATATGAACTGCTGCGCTCGGCCTCGGCGATCTGCTGGGGGATCAATATGGCATCCGTTAGCAGCGAATCCGCAATATGGTCCCGCAGGCTGTTGGAACCCGAAAGGCTGAGTAAATCCTTGTTATGGGTTACGTAAGACGCGATCTCGCGACTCATCGTCCTCAAGTCCACGGCTTTACGATAAACGGGTAGATTGGCAATCCGATCGTACGACATCTTCTCTTTCCAATTTTTTTTTTTCTGAAGCACTCCGCAGGGGAGCACTTCGATATTCAAAGATACTTTCAAAATTAGCCGGGTTTAATTAAAAAATTAAAAGGAAATACATATATTTATTTAAAATATAAAGTATTTAATCCAAAATAATTTGGAAATTAAACTCGATCAGCTCCACTGGAGCATTCTCAACACACTGCAGCGAAACGCCCGTACCTCCCTGGCTGGGATTGGCAGGGCCATTGGGCTTACACCGCC
This sequence comes from Robiginitalea sp., assembly GCA_050290125.1. GTDB lineage: Bacteria > Bacteroidota > Bacteroidia > Flavobacteriales > Flavobacteriaceae > Robiginitalea. The sequence goes on along the minus strand of JBNKHB010000257.1, from coordinate 2,053 downwards.
TGCTGTCGCGGAGCGCGTCAAGCGTTTGGAAGACCTTGGGGTCATCGAAGGATATTGGACCGGAGTTTCGCATACAAAAGTTGGGTATCAGCTTAAGGCAATCATCACGTTGCGGGCCTTCATGGGCAAGCTGAAACCCTTTCTGGAACAGGTGCAACATTTGGAAGAAGTGATCAATTGTTACAGGATTACCGGGAATGAGAACATTATTATGGAGGTAGTGCTGCGGGACCAGTTCCACCTGGAACAGTTTATCGACCGGCTCATTCAATACGGGGAGACCAGAACGCACATCATCCTGTCCGAAGTGATCTCCAACCGTCCGATCCGGAGGATATCCGAAGCACGGACCAACCCGTAAGGAGGATGCAGTTCTTTCGGGGAATACGCCGAATTGCGTATTTTTAAACAGGGCGCAATCGAAGCCGTTCCGGCTTGAGTAGTTGATCCGGCCAGAATGGCGGGATTTTTGATAGGTTATTGCTATGAGAAAATTTTTCTTCCTGGGCCTGGCCATGTGCTACCTGTTTACCCCGTTGCACGGCCAGGAAATGCGGTTGCAAAAGGGAAAGGTGATGGACAGCCTCCCGTTGCGCGATACGGTAGGCAGCAAGCTCAGCCTCTACATCCCGATGAACTTTGAAAGGGAACGTAACTGGCCGTTGCTCTTTATCTGTACCACCGAAGGGGATACGCCTCAGACCATGAGGTATTTCCAACAGGCATCCGAGGCCAACGGATTCATACTGGCTTCCTCTTCGGCTATCGGGGACAGCATTCCCCTCACGGAAAAAGTCTTGTATTTTGGTGAAAGCCTGAAACTTCTGGACGGCCTTTTGCCATTAAACCCGCAGCAGATCTACGTGGGCGGGTATGGCGGAGGGGCGCAGTTCGCTTCCCTGCTGCCCAATATGGTCCGTAGCGTGAGGGGCGTGCTGTCGGTTGCATCTTCGCCGCCGAATATGGATTTGGTGCGTTCCGGCTCGTCATTTCATTATGTGGCCGTTCTGGGCCGGGCGGATTACCGGTATCCTGAGATGGAAGATGCCCGGGAATTCCTGGAGTCCAAACGGATCCCGAATCAGATGCTGTACCACGAAGAGGGCGCCCAGTGGCCGGAGCCCGCTTTGCTCACACGGGCGGTTTCCATGCTTAGACTGATGGGCATGTCGGGGGGGCAGATCCCCAGGGATACGGCCTTTATACGGGAGCAATACGACTATTTCCTGGAGGCCGCAAGAGAATTCCGCAGTCGTGGTGATTTTATCCTTGCCTACAACCGGGTGGAAAGCCAGGAAGTATTTGACGGGCTTACCTCCACGGAAGAAATGCGCGACCTGGAACGGGAATTGCGTCGGGACAACGGATACAGGACGCAGCGGAGGGCTGCCTCGAACAACCATTTCAGGGAACAAATCCTGCAGGCCGATTACGATTTCTACCTGGAGGAGGACGTGCTGAGCTTTAACCTGGACAACCTCGGATGGTGGCGGTATCAGATGGAAACCATTACCGAATACAAGGAAAGCCCGAAGCCGGAAGATCAATTGCTGGGCCGGCGACTGGAGGGCTATATAAATGCCCTGGTGGATGATTATATCCAGATTGCGCGTACCGGGGAGCAAGCTGACGAAGCAGCCCTGGTTTTGTTATACATGCTCAAAACGATTACCAAGCCGGATGATGCGGAGAACTATCTGAAAGTAATCTCCCTCACTTCCAAATTCAACGACTTCGGCACCTCTCTTTTTTACCTGGAAGAACTGCTCAAGAAGGGGTATTCCGACCAGGAGCGTTTATACTCCCTGGAGCACACCGGGCTGCTGCGTATTAGCCCGGAGTTCAATTCCCTTATCGCCAAATACCTAAAGGAATCGCGGTATGAGGCGCCACCACCGCCACCTGAGGACGGCGGACTGCGCTAGTGCCCAGAGCCCTGGGTTCGTCCCAGGGGAAAGCTGATTGAATTTTGCGGTGGAATCCTTAATTTTACGGTACTCATGAGGAATGTACCGCTAACCAACCCAAATAGTGCGCATGCAGAAGCGTAACT
>JBNKHB010000256.1:0-3608 GCA_050290125.1 Robiginitalea sp. | reverse complement strand
GCCAGGTCGGGCCGGCCCACATCCCCAATAAAGAGGGTATCCCCGGTGATGATCCCGTGTTTCTTGCCCTTCTCGTCAATAAGCAGGTAGGTGGTGCTCTCCATGGTATGCCCGGGGGTATGGAGCACTTCAATGGTCACATCGCCGAGCTTGAATACCTGGCCGTCTGTAGCGATCACCGCATCAAAGGACGGGTTTGCCAGGGGCCCGTAAATGATGGGGGCACCCGTCTCACGCGACAGCGTAACGTGTCCGCTTACGAAATCCGCGTGGAAATGGGTTTCAAAAATATATTTGATGGTGGCGCCGTCGGCCTTGGCGCGGCGGATATAGGGTTCCACTTCGCGCAGCGGGTCAATGATGGCGGCCTCCCCATTGCTTACAATATAATAGGCCCCCTGGGCCAGGCAGCCCGTATAGATTTGCTCGATTTTCATACCTGCGGTGTTTCCGTTAAAAATACGAAACCTGCCAAACACCGCCAGATTATTCTCCGTCGGGGGATTTGATAAAATACGTGTCCCGGTAGAAATAGCCCAGTTCCGGGGTAAGCAGCAGGACCTCGGGTTTGTCCTTGCGCAGGAATACCTGCCAGTCGTTAAAGCTCTCCCAGGCATCGGATACGAATATCGGCGGACCATAGCGCTCCGTAAGTTTACTGCGCAGGCGGTCCTCTTCGGCGCGTGCCGTTAAGATCCAAACCGTATTCAAGGTATCGTTCCCAAAGCGCGCCTCAACTTTACGGGGAAATCCGGCAAAGGGAATCCCGTAACCGTTCAGCTGTAATTGGGCATTTGGGTCGCTGCCGTCCAGTTCTTCACGGATGATAAAATCCGAAGCCTGTTCCAAAAGCGGCTCCAGCCGGCTTAGTGCCCCACCCATTTCCAGGTATTCGGGTATTGCGACGTCGTCGGCGTAATCCGCCCATCCCTCAAAGGTGTCGGAGAGCATGGGGTGCTCCCAGCCGAACAGGTTCAGATGCAATCCCTCCTCGTCCAATATCCACATCTGGTCCCTATCCGGATGCACCACCAAACCGGAATCCTTGTAAAAACGAAATTTGTCGTAGGTGTTATAACTGTCTTCCCCCTGGCCCTCCAGCAAGGCATTTACCCCACCTCTGGCCTGGATGGCCACAAGCTTTCCATCTGCCAGGGTGAATACGACCCGATCCAGTTTGCCTCCCCCAAGATCCAGGTTAGTAACCCTTAAATGGGTTTCGGTAAGCTTGGCCTGGGGGAATCGTACTTTTTGGGCATCAGTTCGCAAAACGGATTGGGAATGCGCTTCCAGCCGCTTTGCCAGTGTCGCTTCGGTCTCACCCAAAGGATATTCTGAAAAGATCATGCCGGGCTGGGCCTGCAGTTGCACCGTTGTAAGGCTGACCCATACGGCGGTCAGGATTAAGAGGTACCTCATCGGGAAGTTCTATTAGGTTTTTCCCAAAGGATATCCTCAAAATGCAAGTGTTACAGTTGGTCTTCCGGATTTAGGGAACTAATTCGACGCCAAACCCGACAGGGTCGTCCGCCAGATACGAAAAGCCATCATGCAGGCCGGTGGCTCCTGCCGTATAGGGATAAAAGGTAACAGGCTCCATGCACAGCATGCCCGGATCGGGAGACCAGAGCATAAAATGTCCAAAGCCCCGGCAGCTGATGCGGATGGGCCGGTCCTGCTGCAATACCAGGGAATCGCAATCCGCGACCTCCAATGCCCGGTCCCCGGCGGCCATCACCTCCTCAATGGAAACCTCCCCGTGGCAGGTTTTCACGCGCGCCCCCGGACCCGTAATCCGGAATGCAGGGTGGTAGCCCAGCATATATGGCATATCGCGGTCCCCGCGGATTTTAAAGCTCACGTGCAGGGTGTCCGAATGCAATTCGACCCGCTTCTCAAACCGGAAGGAATACGGCCAGATCAGCAAGCGCGCCGTGGAACGCTCCGGGAATTTGGAGTTCGGGACCGGGGTGCCGGCGACATATTCTTTAACCAGCAATACATGGGTATCGCTTTGCTCCTCCAGGCTGTACTCCAGTTCGCGCAGCAACCCGTGCTGGTCCTGTATGGCATTGCCTTTGGGTACCTGCACGCGGTAGGCGGTCTGGGCCGTTGGCCCGATGACCGGGAACATTTCCGTATCTGAATGGGACCAACCGGGTTCCGTTGGAGCGTGCAGGTATTCGTGCCCGTCCCGTGACAAACTCACCACTTCACCATTTAGGATTGCAGCCCTCATCGCCCCGTTTTCCAACTGTATGGTTCCAGAAGTTTCTGGCATTACATACGTTCTTGTTGCAACAGCCGGTAAATGAGTAAGGCGGTCCGCTGGGTTAGTGCTTCCATCGTTTTAAGGTTGACGGTCTCCTCCGGGGTGTGGGCACCGCGGCCCATCGTCCCCAGACCGTCCAGGCAGGCCACGTATTCGGCTACGAAAGAAACGTCCGCAGCGCCCCGTTTACCAGGGTCATAGGCCGTAACCCGGCCCTGCCCCAGGTCCTCGCTCACCTGGCTCAGCACAGACAGTAATTCCATATTCTCAGCCTTGGGGCCCATGGCCGGGTACGAATCCGTAAAGCTCACTTCCGCTGAGGTATGCGGCAGGTTCCGCGTGGCGATTTCGCGCATCTTTTCGCGGGCCGCCTCTTTTTGTTCTTCCGAGATAAACCGGAGGCCACCCCTGGCGCTGGCCGTCTGGGCCACTACGTTGCTCTTGCCAAAGACCTGGGCTTTACCGCTCTTGGGATCATACTCAGTAAAGGTTCCCCCCATCAGGATGCCGGGATTAAAGGTCAGCAGGGCCTCTCCCCGGACTTCTTCGTAAAACTGATGCAGGATCCGGGAAAGTTCAAAAATGGCCCCGGCCCCGACGTTTTCGCTGAACACGCCCGATGAATGGGCTCTCTTTCCCTGTACATCCACCACCCAGCCGGAAGCGCCCCGACGGGCAACGGTGGCCTTATCCAAACCGGTTGCCGTTTCATAGCCCAGGGCCACGTCGCTCTTCCGGGCGGCCTCGATGAGATCTTTACGGCTGATTGACAGTGGTTTACCCGTACTTTCCTCGTCCCCCGTGAAGGCCACTGTGATCTGTGCGTCTCCCAGCAGGCCGTTTTCATGGAGTGCCTTCAGGGCAAAGAGCACGATCACATCGCCGCCCTTCATATCGTTGCCTCCCGGGGCCAGGGCAATGCTGTCATTGATCCGTTCGAAGGTCTGGAAGGGGCTGTCCGCTTCAAAAACGGTGTCCAGATGCCCGATCAACAGCAACCGTTTGCCTTGCTGGCCTTCGATCTCCGCAAAAAGATGGCCGGCGCGGTTCAGGGAGTCCGGCATTTCCACCCAGCGCGTGCGGAATCCGATCTCCTCGAAGGCCTGCCCGAACAGACGACCGACCTCGCGGACCCCATCCAGGTTGAGGGTACCACTGTTGATGTTGACTGCCTGTTCCAGGAATCGCACGGCTTCCGGCGACTGGCGGCTGACGGTGGCTGCGATCTTCCGCTCGGTAAGGGTGAGTTTCTGTGCGGCCAGCGGCAGGCTGCATCCCAATGCCATTAAAAGTATAAGCAGTTGTTTCATTCTTCTGAAGTGTTTCCTGAAGCGGG
>JBNKHB010000255.1:0-3612 GCA_050290125.1 Robiginitalea sp. | reverse complement strand
TGATCGAAGGTGGGATTTCGCCCAATACGGTAGCCCCCAGCAGCAGGCTGGTGGTGGATGTGCGGGTACCCCTGCTGGCCGACCAGGACCGGCTTGATTCTGCAATCCGGGCATTGCGACCGGATTCGGATGCCGTGCGCTTGGAGGTGGAAGGCGGCTTCGGTCGCCCGCCCATGGAAGTTACCCCCCGGAACGAAGCGCTCTGGCAGCTGGCACTGCAATCGGGCGAAGCGTTGGGGATCCGCCTGGACCAGGGGGGTGCAGGCGGCGGTTCGGACGCCAATACGACCAGCCAGTATACGGCCACCCTGGACGGGCTGGGTACCCCGGGAGACGGGGCACATGCGCAGCATGAATTTATTTTCACCAACCGGCTGGTAGAGCGAACCGCCTTGCTGGCGCTGTTGTTGCAGGCCGGGCCTGTACAGAATTGATACGAATGTGAAAAAGACAGCAGACATATTCACCTCCCTGACCCGGATCTCCGACCTGGCGCAGGAAGGATTTGAACTCCAATCCCTGCCTCGGGATAGCTGGGAGAACGGGGATTATGTAGTCTGTGAAATTGTCGATCCCGGAGGGAACAAGCTGTCGTTGGAACTCCCGAACGGCCGAATGCGCGGTGTGATCGGTTCGGAATGGGTCATGGGCGCCCTGGGTCGCCGGCATGCCACGCTGGAAGCTACGGGTACCTGGGAAGCGGTGGGCAGCGACTTGCGCATGCAGGTGCTGACGGGAGCCGGTCTGTTTGGAAAACTGACTTCCAAATCGGTCTTCCTGCCGCCCCTCATGCAGCTCAGCTACCGCGGTCACGCCGTCCGTCGGGGCCGCAAACTGGGCATGAAGGACTTTGTCCGTCCGATACCGACGGAGCCTTTCCACACTCCCGTGATCTTATTCTTCGGCACTTCCATGTCTGCGGGCAAAACTACTTCTGCCCGGATCGTAACGCACTTGTTCAAGTCAGCGGGTTACCGCGTGGTAGGGAGCAAACTAACAGGTGCCGGCAGGTACAAGGATATTCTGGCCCTTGAGGATGTGGGGGCCGATCGGATCTACGATTTTGTGGATGTGGGCCTGCCGTCCTCCATATGCCCGCCGGACGAGTACCGGGAGCGGCTGGAACAGCTCCTGTCCAGGATGGCCCGTGTGCAGGCGGATATCGCAGTGGTGGAGATCGGCGCCTCTCCCCTGGAGCCCTACAACGGGGATATTGCCATTGAGGCCCTGGAAAAGGTCCGGCGCTTTTCCGTGCTCAGCGCTTCGGACCCCTATGCCGTCCTCGGTCTGATGCAAGCCTTCAGTTTAAAGCCGGACCTGGTCACTGGGGTGGCCTCCAATACGCTGGCCGGAATTGAACTGGTACAAAATCTTTGCGGAGTTCCCGGCCTGAACCTGATTGATGCGCACAACCTTCCCAGACTAAAGCGCATGCTCGCCGCGGCTACCGGACTGGAGATGTCCGATCAAGCCGGGCGGGCATACGCTTCTTAATAGAATAAGTTAAAGTTCGATCTTCCGGATCTCCCATTTGTCGGGGGCGGATTCCACAGCAACCAGCCGGTCCTCCAGGATGCGTGCCTGAATGGCCGGGGTTTTATACTTCCGGGCTTGCATGATGATATTCTGGCGTTCCGCAAGCGGCCAGATCATTTCTCCGGCCGGGTTCAGTACCACTTCGGTAAAGCTGTGTTCGTAAATGTTCAGTTGGAAATTGCTTTTCCCCCGGAAGGTCTTCTTGTAATAGATGCCCAGGGCAAGTCCGCCTTCAAACTCCGTGACGTTCAGGAATTCGGGGGCGATTACCGTCTTGCCTTCAGTATTGATATAACCGTAAAAGGGGATGCCGTCTTCGCCCATCACCTTTATGGGACAACGACCGTCCCTGAAACGGGGATAGGCAATGGCGTCAACACCGTTGGCCCGCGGGTCCGGGTGTTCATTCCATACCAGGTCGCTCCGGAAGTCGATGACCAGATTGCCTTCCGAATCTATAAAGCCCCATTGGGCGCCCTTACGGACGGCTGCAAGGCCTTCGTGAAACGGCGCCACCTGATTGAGGTCTTTTATGGTGGGGGCGTTGATGGCCTCGATGGTCTGGCCCCAGGCGGCCAGTGGCAGGGCCAGGAGTACTGCTGCTAAAAAATATGCTCGTTTCATGATTGTATGGTTTTGATTGCGATCAAAGTATTATTCGGGGTACCATTCCATGTTAGGATGGTTAACGTACGCCTTGCGGGAAGTGCCGCCTAGAACATGAGGTTTGAATAGATCATGTGTTTCAGGTCCTTGGGAAGCGTATCCCGGATATCTTCCATTTCTCCCAGCGATATGTATTTTCTCAGGTAGATAAAAGTGAGTTCCAGGTAGCGTTCCACGAGATCGTCGGATTCTCCCAGATCCTGTGAGGCGGTAATACCGTTATGGTGGCGGACCAGTTCAATGAATTCCTCCATGTGTTTTATTTTCTGAGGTTTCCTCCTGAGCGTCCAGCCGTTTACGTAGACCGCCTTCAGGAACATGGGGAACTGGGCGATCAACTGCAGGGATTCGTTTACAGGGATAACATCCCTGAGGGCATGAAGGATAGCGGAAAGGATTCTTCCGGCCTTGTCGTAATCCGGACCTAACCCCATGTGCTTCGCATAATCCTTTACGAAGGTGTTGCCTTCTATCGCGTATTGTTCAAAGTGTAAAGCCATGGCGTGCAAATTTTGATGTTGACCAAAAGATGCGTTTAATCTCCGAAATGGGAAATGACCTGCATCAGCCCGGGCGCCCCATGCCGTGTGTATTCCTAGGTTGTTGGGCTTAAGAGGAATGCAGGATCCGAAGGCCGGAAGAAGTGCCGATGCGGGTGGCGCCGGCGGCTATATAAGCAAGGGCCGTATCGCGGTCGCGAATCCCGCCGGAAGCCTTAACCTCCATGGCATCCCCCGCTAATCGCTTCATCAGTCGGACATCTGCCAGGGTAGCTCCTCCCGTGCCGAAGCCCGTGGAGGTTTTCACGAAGTCCCATTTGGCTGTAAGGGCCATCCGGCAGGCTGATTCCTTCTCTGCGTTGGTCAGGTAACAGGTCTCCAGGATCAGCTTAAGCACGACCTCGGGTACGGCTTCGCGAAGCGCCTGCAGCTCTTCGGCAACCCTGGCGGTTTCCCCTGATTTTAACCAACCGATGTTTAGCACCACGTCGAGTTCCGCAGCGCCGCTATCCCGATAGGCGCGCGCTTCGCAGATCTTGGCGGCGGTGGAGGAGGATCCGAGCGGAAATCCAACCACGCAAGCCACGGCTACCGGGCTGTTTTCCAGCATCCGCACGGCAGCTTCCACGTGGGCTCCGCTTACGCAAACGGCCTTAAAGTGCACCTCCAGCGCTTCCTTGCAGAGTTGGCTGATTGCTGCGGGAGTTGCATCCGGTTTCAGTAGCGTATGGTCGATGTAACGGGCCAGGCTGTGCCCTGCCTCCGGATTTCCTTGCTCACTCATAGGATAAAGGTAGCCATATCCGGTGTATCGCCGTACGATTTGAGGGCCTTCCGATTTGCGAACTGACAGGTGTCATAGTTGGGGTACCCGGCTGTGGGTACCTTTAGGATACCGAAATTTCACCGT
>JBNKHB010000254.1:0-3620 GCA_050290125.1 Robiginitalea sp. | reverse complement strand
TCAGGAAAGTGCTGGTCCCCATGATGGTGCCCGTGGTTCCCATGGAGGATACGAAATGCGTGATTTTGCCAGAAGTATCTTCCCATATTTCCGGTCCGGTAGACTTGTAATGAGCTTTCCAGTTATCCGGGTTGGAGAATTGATCCAGCATCCTAAAGCCGTAATCCCGAACCTTTTGTTCAGCGTAATCCCTTGCACCTTCTATTCCCCCAGATTCCGGGGTAAGGGTCACTTTGGCCCCGTAAGCCCGCATGGTCTGGACCCGTTCACGGGTTGCGTTCTCCGGCATTACCAGTTCGATCGAGAGCCCGTAAAGCTGGGCGATCATGGCCAGGGCGATCCCTGTATTCCCGCTCGTGGCCTCAATCAAGGGGGTATCCTTGCCGATATCCCCGCGTTCCAGGCCGCTGCGGATCATATTCAGGGCCGGGCGATCCTTGACGCTGCCGCCAGGGTTCTGCCCTTCGAGCTTAAAATAGAGGGTAACGTTTGAATTGGTGTTCAAACGTACGGATCGGACCAGGGGAGTGTTTCCTACCAGGTCCAGAATGCTATCCGACATGTTTCTCGGTTTTAATATGCACTTCGGACTTGTGGAACACCTTTGAATTGGGCGGGACGGATTCCGTCACCCAGGCATTCCCTCCAATTATGGAATTTGCCCCAATCACCGTTTCTCCGCCTAAAATGGTAGCATTTGCATAGATGGTGACATTGTCCTCGATGGTAGGGTGCCGTTTGGTCTGTTGCAGGTCCTTGGCAACGTACAGCGCCCCCAGCGTTACGCCCTGGTAGATTTTAACGTTGTCCCGGATCACGGCGGTTTCCCCGATGACCACTCCGGTGGCGTGATCGATAAAGAACGACTTCCCGATTTGCGCACCGGGGTTGATATCCACGCCGGTCCTGGCGTGGGCGTACTCTGTCATCAGTCTGGGAACCAGGGGGAATCCCATATTGAACAATTCATGGGCCAGGCGGTAGATGGCAATGGCGTAGAAACCCGGATAGGCCATATAAACTTCCTCCAGCGAGAGGGAAGCCGGATCGCATTGCCAGATTGCCCTGGCGTCCAGATTCAATCGATCCAGGATGTCCGGGAGCAGATGTACATATTCTTCCCAGACCTTCCGGCAAGGCTGGCCCTCCTTCCAGCAGGCCAGGTCTACGAGTTCCTGGAAATCCGTTTCCAGGCGATCCAGGTTCTCCCCAACCGGGGTCTCCTGGTCAAATAACGTAAGGAAAAGCAGATCGGTAAATCGCTCGGTGCGATCCTTGAGTCGGAATTTCAGGCAGGGATTGTCTTTGTACTGTTCAATGCGCCTGATGATTTCTGATTTGTCCATAAATGCAAGCGGTGGTAAACCAAATGTAGGTATTAATTAGTAGGGCCCGGATGATATTTGCTTAACTTTAGCATATCAATTTGTGATGCCCGAGCCGATAGGCAGCGGGCTTCCGATAAACTTTGTCGCATGGCTGATGCCGTCATTACAAAGGAGGTCATCGGCTTCCTGAAGGACCTGAAAGCAAACAACAACCGCGAATGGTTTGAAGCACACAAACCCGAATTCAAGAAGCTGCAATCCCAGGTTAAGGATTTCTACGGAAGCCTTGCGGCAGCGCTCGGTAAGCATGATGAGATCGAAAAAACAAAGATGTTCCGGATCTACAGGGATGTGCGGTTCTCTACAGACAAGACCCCGTATAAGCCCCACTTTGCCGGATCCTTCGCGCGGGCGGGTGCCGGCAGGCGAGGGGGGTATTACCTACGGGTCAGGCCCGGGGAATCCTTTGTAGCAGTCGGTTTCTGGCAGCCCGATGCTAAAGATTTGCTTAGGATCCGCAAGGAATTGGAACAGGATGCCGATCCCTTCCGTAAGGTGATCGCTTCCTCCGGGCTTAAAAAGGCCTGGGGCGGGCTAAAAGGGGATAGCGTAAAGACCGCCCCCAAAGGCTTTAACAGGGATCACCCGAATATCGATCTGATACGGCACAAGCAGTTCATCTTCACCAGGGAATTTAGCGATCAGGAAGTCGTGGATCCCGGGTTCCTAAAGGAAGTCGATACCTGTTTCCGGGCCATCCGGCCCTGGTTTGACCTGATGAGCGAAATCCTCACGACGAACCTGAATGGGGAGTCGCTGCTAGACTAAGGCAGTTGGTTCCAACCGAAGCAATTGATCCTTCAGGCGCTCAATGACCATGTTCATCATGCGCTTGTTCAGGGATGAGGAATTCCGGATATAGGCTTCGTATTCCTCCAGCGTAAAGGCCCCAATGACCATTCCTTTCAGCGAATTCCTGAATTTGATATCCTTCTGGATCGCATTTTCGATAAAGGACATCTTTTTTTCGGAACTCAGCTCAAAAAAGTACCCCTTGTGCTTGATCGCATAATTCCGGAATGCGGCGATCAGGAGGTCGTTTTGCAGTTTGATTACGGGTCGGAGGGTGCTGTTCTGGAAGTGCTCTTCCTCCGACATCCCGGGATGGATCCCGGATTTACGGATGTCCGGCCTCATGCGAAGGAGATCGGATGTGCGGCTGCTCATGGCAGAGGTTTTTATAAAATTAGCCATAATCCGGCCCAGGGAGGGCCGGGATAGCCTAAGTTGTTAACGGCTTTATGAACAGGGCTCATTTGAGACAGGATTGCACGCGGTGCAGCCTGATCCGCCTCTGGAGAACCCTTATCTTTACGGGTGAATCGCTGGCGATTTACCCACTATACCATACGTACACATGATTACATCCGTAAATCCCTATACCGGCAAGGAGGTCTTCCGCTTCCTGCCGCATACTCCCAAAGAAACGGCAATGAGAGTGGATCAGGTTGCAAGGGCGTTCCGCTCCTGGAGACGGGTTCCTGTTGCCGGTCGATGCCAGTTGATGGAACGCGCAGGGGAGGTGCTCCGCGACCGGACCACCGAATTTGCCCGGACGATCACCCGGGAAATGGGGAAACCGATCGCACAGGCCCGGGCCGAAGTGGAAAAATGCGCCTGGGTCTGTGAATATTACGCGCGCGAGGCCCCTCTGCAATTAAAGCCCGAAATCTTTGGAAGCGATGCTGCTTCCAGCTACGTGCGCTACGACCCGCTGGGGGTTGTCCTGGCCGTCATGCCCTGGAATTACCCCTTCTGGCAGGTCTTTCGATTTGCTGCCCCAACGCTCTGCGCCGGCAATACAGCGCTGCTCAAACACGCCTCAAATGTATGGCAATGCGGCGACCTGATCGAGGAAGTATTCCGGGAGGCCGGATTCCCTGAGGACGTGTTCCTTCACCTCAAAATAGGCAGCAAAGAGGTGGCTTCGGTAATCGACCATCCGGCGGTTCGGGCGGTCAGTCTTACCGGTAGTAAACCCGCAGGGAGTTCAGTGGCTTCCAGAGCTGGTAAAAACATCAAGAAATCCGTACTTGAATTAGGGGGTAGCAACGCCCTGGTGGTCTTTGAGGATGCCGATCTGGAATCCAGCCTGGAGGTTTGCATTCAGGCCAGATTCCAGAATACCGGGCAGAGCTGCGAGAACATTTGCTGGGGCGATTACCAGAGTATATGGTCCCGGCGGCCTACGTATTGCTGGAGAAATTTGAACTGACAACCAATGGTAAAATC
>JBNKHB010000253.1:0-3622 GCA_050290125.1 Robiginitalea sp. | reverse complement strand
GGCCACCTCCTACATGGTGCACTATCAGGAAAAAGAAGGCCGCGGGGCCAACCCGCGGGATATCTGGAAAGGCTTCAGCGGACAATTGGGGCAAATTATTCTGTTTATCCTGCTGGCCATGGCCGTTTACCTGCTGACCTTTATCGTGGGGGTTATCCTGGCCTTTATCCCTATCATCGGGACCTTGGCCTATTACGGGCTCTTTTTCTTTATCTATGCCTGGCTGGGCATTTCCTTCTTTTCGTTGATCGCCGAGAAAAAAGGCCTGGGCCACGCACTGTCCGAAGGCTGGGAGCTGGTCAAATCCGGCTTCTGGACCTGCGTAGGGGTCAATTTTATCCTGGGACTCCTCAATTACCTGTTGATCCTGTTGCTGCTGACGGCCCCCGGCGTGCTGGTGGGGATCTATACCTTTCATCAATTTGAAGTGGAATCCCGCGATACCCTGGAATGGCTGGATACGGCCATATTCTCCCTGGGCATCTGCATCCTGCTGGTGGTGATGGTCTTTAACCAGTGTCTGTCCCAATTTGTCAACGGCCTGCTCTATTACGCCCTCCACGAGAAGAAGTATAACGTCAATACCCGCAGAAAGATCGAATTGATCGGAAAACTGGACCATCCGTGAGCCTGAAGATTATTGCGATAACTTCCGCCCCGCCGGCTGCACTACCCGTTACGCAGGATGCAGCCGCCGTGACCGTGGATTCCCTGCCACCCGGCCGCAACCGGGAGCTGGTATCCGGATGGAAGGATGCGTATTCCGGGGACGAATTCAATTACCAGCGCGTAGACGGCGAGGCCGAAAACCTGCTCGCCAGGATATTGCGCTTATTTTCGGATTGGCTCAGGGATGCCTTCGGCGTTCGGTTGCCCGGCGAATGGCTCACCGCCCTGGAATTCCTGATCTATGTCCTTCTCGGCATCCTGGCCATCTACCTGGTGGTGCGCTTTGTGGCCAACGCCCCGTTCAGCAGCCTCTTCAGCCGTGAAGCGAAGCCTATGGCAACCGCAAACTGGACCGAAGAGGAACTGGAGCACACAGACCTGGACGCTTTGCTGGAGGGAGCCCTGGAAGCGGGCGACTATCGTCTGGCCATCCGCTATCGCTTCCTGAAACTGCTCCGGGGCCTGAGTCGAAGCGGGCATATCGATTGGCATCCGGAGAAGACCAACAGCGAATATCTGGGTGAACTGACCGATCCCGAGATGCGTTCGGGATTTCAGATTGCTTCGCGGATCTATGAATACACCTGGTACGGCGAACAAAGTATGAACGGAGAGGGGTACCGGCGGGCCGAGCGCTGGTTCGGGATCCGGCCGAAAACAAATACACCCTAAGATGGGAAGGGGCTCAAAAATCGTTCTGCTGCTCTTTGGCCTGGCATTCCTCGGGATCCTGATCACCGAGATCGTCCGGCCCCGGCCCCTGAACTGGAGGCCTTCCTTTACGCGTTCGGCCACCATCCCGTTCGGGTGCTATGTCCTTTACAATGAACTCCCAAGGCTATTTCCCGGCCAGGAGCCGGAAGCCCTGGAAGGCAGTCCTTACGAATGGCTTAGGATGCGGGACAGTACCCAGCCGGCCACGCTGCTCTTCATAAACGACCAGACGTATTTTGACGAGCAGGAAACGGATGCCCTGCTGGAATTCGCCGCTTCCGGGAACACCGTATTCCTGGCCAGCCAAAATTTTGGACCCTATTTATCGGATACGCTGAACCTCGGGGTCCGGGATTCGTACAGCCTGCTGGACGAATCGGTCCGTCTGAGCCTGAGCTCAAGGGACTGGCACTCCGAATCGTACTCCTATGACAAGGGTTATATCCGGACGTATTTCAGTTCGGTGGATACGGCCACTGCCAGGACGCTGGGTAGAGTTGAGTTCCGGGAACAGCAATTGCCCGCGGACACGAGCCGGCTGCGCAGCGAAATCAATTTTATCAGGCAGCCGTTCGGCAAAGGCGAATTATACCTGCATACCACGCCATATGCGTTTACCAATTACTATTTGATCGGCGGTAACGAGGCCTACGCAGCCCATGTCCTGAGTTACCTGGGGGATGATCCCCTGTACTGGGACAACTACGTCAAGAGCGGCAGGGTGGTTGTGGAATCGCCCATGCGATTTGTACTGGCCCAGCCGGCCCTTAGATGGGCGTATTACCTAGCCGCGGCCGGATTGTTGTTATTCGTGGTATTCAAAGCCCGCCGGGTACAACGCATCATTCCGATCATTACCCCCCTGGAGAACAGCTCGGTGAACTTTGCGCAAACTGTGGGGGAGCTGTATTTTCAGCACAGGGATTATTCGGGGCTCATCGATAAACGCCTGCAGATCTTCCGGGAACACCTGAGATCGCGTTATTTCCTGAAGTGGGATACAGCCGATCCCGACCTGGCACGGAAACTGTCCCTGAAAACCGGCGTAACCGAAAACCATGCGGCAAAAGCAGTGGCATTTATCCGCCAACTACAGGCAAAAAGCACAAATAACGAACAGGACCTGATGCGGTTGCACAGGTTGCTGGAACCTTTTAAAATCTAAAATCTATGGAAGAAAACAAGGAACCGGGCACTGCGGCGTCCGGCGAAGAATCACCGATGGAGTTTAATTCCAGGGTGGAACTCGGTGCCTTGCAGGAAGCCGTTGGTCAGATCCGTGCCGGGATCGGCAAGGTCATCGTAGGCCAGCAACAAATGGTTGACCTGCTGATCATCGCCATGCTGTCGGACGGGCATGCGCTGATCGAAGGCGTTCCGGGCATCGCAAAAACGCTGACCGCCAAATTGCTGGCCCGGACCCTTGATGTCGGGTTCAGCCGCATCCAGTTCACCCCGGACCTTATGCCAAGCGACATCCTGGGCACCTCGGTCTTCAATGCGGAACAGGCCAATTTCGAATTCAAGAAAGGCCCGGTCTTTTCCAATATCGTGCTGATCGACGAGATCAACCGCGCCCCTGCCAAGACCCAGGCAGCCCTCTTTGAAGCCATGGGCGAGAAACAGATCAGTATCGACGGCCATACCTATGAATTGCCGCCCCCGTTCCTGGTGGTCGCTACACAAAACCCTATCGAACAGGAAGGTACCTACCGGCTTCCGGAGGCCCAGCTGGACCGTTTTCTCTTTAAAATTGAGATCGGATATCCGGGCCTGGAGGAGGAGGTTGCCATCCTGGAGCGCAAACACCTGCAAAAAGGGCAGGATGAGGAGCAGCTGGTAAGCGCCGTTCTGAGTTCACAGCAGATACAGGAATACCAGCGGATGATCCACGAACTGGTGGTGGAACCCCAGCTGCTGCAATACATCGCCCGGATCGTCCAACGCACCCGGGAGGATGCCAGCCTCTATCTGGGGGCATCCCCCAGGGCTTCCATCGCGATCCTTCATACGGCCAAGGCCCATGCGGCCATAAACGGCCGGGATTTCGTAACACCGGACGACATCAAGGTAGTGGCTCCCCCCGTGCTCGGACACCGCATCGTACTGGCTCCTGAACGGGAAATGGAAGGCATGACCGCGGCTCAGGTGGTAGGCCAGATCCTGGACGCCGTCGAGATCCCGCGATAACCTCAACCCCTACCTGCAATGTTCAGACGCGGATTCCGGAATACCTTTC
>JBNKHB010000252.1:0-3629 GCA_050290125.1 Robiginitalea sp. | reverse complement strand
CCTGGTGGCTGTGCTGGCCCCCGTGGTCGCGGGTATCGCCATCGGGCTGGATGTGCCATTGCTGCACCTGCTCATCCCGGTGACCATCGCCAGCAGCTGCGCCTTTATGCTGCCCATGGCCACGCCCCCCAATGCCATCGTCTTTGCAAGCGGATACATCCGCGTCCATCAGATGGCGCGGGTAGGTTTTGTGCTGAACTGCATCTCGGTGGTATTGCTGGTCCTCCTGTTCCAGTTTGTCATCCCCCTGCTGTTCTAGGCTGCGCTATGCAAGGAGAAAAAGGCAAAGCGTTTTTGACGCGCATAGCAGCGCTATGGAAGGAGAAAAAGGCAAAGCATGGGCACAAAAGGGCAGTTCGTAGCTAATCCCAGAGGGTCAAAAGGGCCCAAATGAGTTCAAAAGTAAAGCCCCTGCAACGACAGAGGCTTTACGGCTGACTAATTCAACTTACTAACAGAAATGAGTGATTCCTCCCGTAAGTTCAGGTCCGAGATCCTAGCGGACCTGTATTAAAAGGACGCCCGCGCCAAACCATTGTTACATTTTTCCGTGTTTTTAGCGATTGCCATGGTTACCATTCGGGAAAATCGCCAGGGAGTAAAAGCCCGATAAACGGTCCATTTTATCCGTAAACGGTTCATACCCTTGATTTTAATATTCGGAACAGGGTGAGTAAACCACGAAAATGTCGCGATAGACCTCAAATCAGCCGGGTTTGGCAACAAAGCCGGCAGGGCATTAAAAAGTGGCGGTATCTTAGTGCTACTAAACCCCCGAATCATGAAGACCTATAAACTTAAAAGCCTGATGTACCTGACCGCCTTTATTCTGAGCGCCCTTGCCTACCACTACATTCAGGAAAACGAACAAGCAGATGCCGCGCAACATACCATTGTTACGGCAGATGACACCCAGCCTACTGCTACTCAGGCCAGCGTATTCTAACCGCCGCCCAACCTGTTAATCTTATTACAAAGTCTCCCAAAGTCTTAAACCCTTCTGTCCATTTTGATTCTAAATGGTATAGAAACTATTTAAGACGACTTGTATGAGACGATTGATTTTGGCCAGCCTGATGCTGGCGGGTATGACGGCACTGGCACAGCCCCCTCGTGGCGGCGAAAAGGGCCGGCACGCCATGAAGGACCTTTCCGCAGCGGAACTCGCTACCCTGCAGAGCAAAAGAATGACGCTGGCATTGGACCTGACGGACGCGCAACAGCGCCAGGTAAGCGATCTGCTTACGAAACAGATCGAAGAGCGGCGCGAAGCCCGGAAATCGGCCGGGGATTCCACAAGGATGCGGAACTACGGGGATATGAATGCCCGCCTGGACCGGCAGATCGCATTTAAGCGCAGCCTGCAGGAGATCCTAACGGATGCCCAGTACGAACAATGGCAAGAGCATCACGCCAACAGGCGGCACTACAGGCACGCCAGGCGCGGACACCGCAGAGGATAAACAGGGCTCAGCCCTGTTTTTTTATACTATTCATCGGGTCCGGACGTTGTATTAGAAATATCCGGGCATGAAACGAATTCCACTCTTTACATTACTGCTTTTTCTATGCTGCGGCTTGCAGGCCGGTTTTGCACAGAAAAAAGGAGACGATTCAAATCGGAAATCCGAAGAACACCGGCAAGATGATCGCTGGGGTCGGGATAAGGATGACGACCGTCGCGGCCGGGAAGACGATGACGATTCAGACGACCAGCGCGGTGAAGACTACGGCTCACGGTTAAATGAAATCCCGGTATCGACCAGATCCCGACAGGCATCCAAAAAACAATCCGGCCGGGAAACGTGGGATGAGGGATATGCGGATCCGGATCTTCTGGCGGATCAGAGGGCTAGCGAACTTGTAGCCGCATATGGGATCCGGGATGAAAAAGAACAAAAGAAGTTGCACACTGCCTGCAGCAAATACTACAAGGCAAAAGTCTTGTTGGCAAGGGATTTTCCGCAAAAGGAGCATCGGGACCGCAAGAAAAGGGAAGAGACCCTGGAGCAAGAATTCAGCAAAAAATTGAGGGAAATCCTGCCGCAATCCTGATAAGGCCTACCCCTTAAATACTGCCTCAGCAGCCTCAATGGTACGATCCAGATCCTGATAACTCAGGGCATCGTTCAGGAAATAGCTTTCGAAAGCGCTGGGCGGAAGATAGACCCCACGATCCAGCATGCCGTGAAAATACGTTTTGAATTGCGGATTATTCCCAGTTGCAGCCGACTCAAAATCCGTTACCGGGGTTTCCGTAAAGTGAACGGAGATCATCGACCCGAAACGGTTGATCCGGAAAGGCATCCCGGTGCGGTTCAACACCTTCTCCAGGCCCTGGTGCAAATAGTCTGTCTTATCCCCCAGGCGCTTAAACACCTCCGGATCCCCGGATATCTGCTGAAGCATGGCCAGCCCGGCGCTCATGGCCAACGGGTTTCCGCTCAGGGTCCCGGCTTGATATACCGGTCCTTCCGGAGCCAGATGGGACATGATTTCGGCGGATGCGGCAAAAGCTCCTACCGGCAATCCCCCGCCGATCACTTTTCCGAATGCCACCATATCCGCACGGATACCCAAGGCCTCCTGTGCCCCTCCGGATGCCAGGCGGAATCCGGTCATCACCTCATCAAAAATCAATAAAATACCGTGCTGGTCACAGAGGTCCCGCAAGCCCTGCAGGAATCCCGCTGCCGGCGGGATACATCCCATGTTTCCGGCTACGGGCTCCAGGATGATCGCCGCGATCTGTTCCGGATTGGCCCGGATCAATTCGGCTACGCTGTCCAGGTCATTGTAGCGCGCCAGCAACGTATCCCGGGCGGATGCCTCGGTAACGCCCGGGCTGTTGGGGCTGCCGAAGGTAACGGCTCCGCTGCCCGCCTGGATCAGGAAGGCATCGGAATGGCCGTGGTAACAGCCTGCGAATTTTATGATCTTGTCACGGCCTGTATATCCGCGGGCCAGACGCACCACACTCATGCAGGCTTCCGTCCCGCTGTTCACAAAACGGATCTTGTCGATATGCGGCACCATGGAAACGGCAAGCCTGGCCAATTCGGTTTCCAGTTCCGTGGGCATGCCAAAGGAGGTGCCTTTGCGCGCTCGTTCTGTTACGGCCTTCAGTACGGCCTCGTGTGCGTGACCAAAGAGCAAAGGGCCCCAGGAGGCGATGTAGTCGATGTACTCATTGCCATCTTCATCCCAGAAATAGGCGCCCTTGGCCTCTTTTACAAAAACGGGGGTGCCCCCCACAGCCTTAAAGGCCCTTACCGGCGAATTGACGCCTCCGGGCAGCACTTTTGACGCTTCCCGGAAGAGCGCACTGCTGCGTTGGTATCGCATGTTATTTTCGGGTATTATCGGTTCGTACTCTCAGGACCTGGCCTATGGCAAGGGAACTGTCGCGAAGCCCGTTCACCTGCATCAGTTCTTCTACGGACATGCTGTAACGCCGCGAGATGGCGTAAAGGGTGTCGCCGGCCTGGACGTAGTATTCGGAATAATCGCGCGGCGGCGGTTCGGCGGCTACAAAAACTCCGCCACGCTGCAGCACTTCGGCATCGAAACGGTGCAGGCCGTAGCGTTCGATCAGCTCGATCAGCTTATGGGGATACCTGCGGTCCGTG
>JBNKHB010000251.1:0-3634 GCA_050290125.1 Robiginitalea sp. | reverse complement strand
CCGGGCATCGACCGGGTCCTCGCCGACCGTTACGGCCAAAAGATCGAAGCCATACGGGAATGGCTCACCCTAACCCGTTGGAGCCAGCATCAAATATCTCTGCAAGACCTTGAAAATGCAATAGCTACTCTGGCTGAATTAAACTTATTGAAGAATCCCATTAAGGCGAAGGATCTGATGACTCCCTAGCGGTTACCAACGGATGGGCTCCCTTCCCATGGCCTGTAGCAAGGCATTGGTCTTGCTGAAATGTCCGTTGCCGAACCAAAGCCCCCTATTGGCACTTAAAGGAGAGGGGTGCCCGGAGGTTAGGATGTGATGCCGTCCGGCATCGATGAGTTGGGCTTTTCGCTTGGCAAAGCCGCCCCATAGCAGGAAAACCAGTCCGTCGCGGCTCTCGGACAAACCCCGTATGACCGCATCCGTGAACCGTTCCCAACCCTTGTTCTGATGACTCCCGGCCTGGTTTGCCCGCACCGTGAGGGTGGCATTCAGCAGTAAAACGCCCTGTTTTGCCCAGCGCTCCAGGTCACCGCTCTCGGGATACGGGGTCCCGGTATCGCGCTCGATTTCCTTAAAAATATTGATGAGAGAAGGCGGATGCGCTATTCCATTTCGCACGGAGAAACACAAGCCATTCGCCTGCCCCGGTCCATGATAAGGATCCTGGCCGATGATGACCACCTTTATTTCGCCGGGTGCACAGTGCGAAAAAGCGGAAAAGATCTCGCCTCCCTTCGGAAAACAGGTATATTCCCGGTATTCGCCCCGCACAAACTCCGCTAACTCTTCGAAATAGGGATCCTCGAACTCCGGTTGTACGAGGGGTTTCCATTTAGGTGCAATTCGAACCTCCACGATCTATGCGTTGTTACCGGGATCGGCTTCTTGCAGGGCCTGCTCCAACCGTTTAACATATTCCTGCTCTCGGGCGCTGAACCGTTGTCCTCCAATGCCCATAAAATCGCCCTCCTTTGCGGCTTCGGCCACCTGCCTGGCAATCTCCAGCAGCCATTTGGCGTAATCGGTCACGGTATGGCCGGCCTCGTGCTTCTTCATGGCCGGAATGACCTCATGCAGGCAATCGATACTGTGATTCCATAGGTCTTCCGTCGTTCGTAAACCAGCCTCATGGATAGCGTCCATAACCTGATCGTGCTGGGCAAGCCCCGCCACCAGGGCCTGTTCCTCGCCATCCTTGGGAAGGATTTCGCAAATGATCGGATTCCCCGGATAATCGGTGCGAGCCGCCAGGATAGCCTCCAGTGTGGCCCGGCGTTCCCGGGTCGAACCTGAAAGGCCGCTGCGCCCGGCACCTTCAATTCCGATGGCAACCATAAAAGGCAATCGGGTTATTTTCTGCCAGGTCTGTGGTTGATACTTTTTAGCAATGTCCATGATAGCAGCTTCAGCAACCGGAGAAAGTTACGAATTTCCCGTATGACCGAAAATGATCCAGATCCTGGACACGGTGTACGATCGGCCGGAGATATTCGCCTCAATGCGTACATTTGCCCGGTAAGCTTCCAACATGAAAGCGATTACGGAAAAAACACTGTCGGACCTGGAATTCGACGAGGTCCTCAATCAACTGGCAGCCTTTTGCATTACCGATCCGGGAAGGGCTGCTGCAGCGGCTGTGCGCCCGTTTGCCGGGGTGGAGGATTTGATGGCCTCCCTGGGCCGTGCAGCCGAATACCTGGCATCCTTTGAGAATGAAAATCGTATCCCTAATCACGGATTCGAACCTGTGGATGAGGCACTGGGCCTGCTCCGTATCGAGAACAGCTTATTACCGGTCGAAGCATTCCGCCATATCGCATTGCTTACAGAACTCATCGGTACGCATCAGAAATTCTTCAAAAAATTCCTGGAATATTATCCGAATTTATTGGAATGGACCGGCCAGACGGAGTACCACGGGCATATCCCGGAGCGCATCGGGGAAATCATTGACCGCTTCGGAGAAATACGGGACACTGCATCGGACGACCTTCAGCGTATTCGCAAGTCCATGAACCACGCGCGATCAGGGATCAATCAAAGTTTCAACGCCGCACTTGCCCGCTACCAGCAGGCAGAGCTATTGGACGACATCCGGGAATCGGTGGTGGACAACCGTCGCGTCCTGGCCGTAAAAGCCATGTATCGCCGCAAGGTGAAGGGCAATGTCCACGGATCCTCCAAGACCGGCAGCATCGTGTATATAGAGCCTGAAGCCACGCTGAAGCACAGCCGCGAATTGCAGTTGCTGGAACTGGAAGAGCAGGAGGAGATCCGGCGCATCCTGCGCCAGTTGGGCAATGAACTGCGGCCTTTCGGCCAAACCATTGCATCGTATCAACAGGTTATGACCGAAGTGGACCTGACGGCTGCCAAGGCCCGGTATGCCAGAGAGATCGGAGGGGTATTGCCGGAGATCAATCACGAGAAGCGACTTTATTTCCGCGATGCATACCATCCTATCCTGCTGCGCAGCAACAACGCAACACGCGAGAAGACCTGGCCGCAAACCATAGAACTGTATCCGGAAAACCGCATCATCGTCATCTCAGGGCCAAACGCGGGCGGCAAGAGCATTACCCTGAAAACGGTAGGATTGCTGCAACTCATGCTGCAGAGCGGTCTACTCATCCCCGTGCACGAACGCAGCAGCTGCTGCCTGTTCGGGCAGGTGCTTACCGATATCGGCGACAACCAGTCCATCGAGAACCACCTGAGCACCTATTCCTATCGCCTTAAGAATATGAACCGCTTCCTGAAGAAGTGCGATGCCGAGACCCTCTTTCTTATCGATGAATTCGGTACAGGCAGTGATCCCGAATTGGGAGGCGCCCTGGCGGAAACCTTTCTGGAGACCTTTTACGAGCGTGAAGCTTATGGAGTGATTACGACACATTACGCCAATTTAAAAGCCCTGGCTGGCGAACTGCCACATGCCACCAATGCCAATATGCTTTTTGACAGCAAGACCCTGGAGCCCACCTTCCAGTTGGAGATGGGGCAACCCGGCAGTTCCTTTACTTTTGAAGTAGCCCAGAAAAACGGCATCCCATATAGCCTGATCAACCGGGCAAAGAAAAAAGTAACACGCGGCAAGGTGCGTTTTGACGAAAGCATCGCCAAATTGCAGAAAGAACGCAGTAAAATGGCCCGTACCGGCGACCGGCTCCAGGAAGAGGAGACCAAGGCCCGCGAAGAGGCGCTTCGGCTGGAGGCATTGAACGAGAAAATCCAGGCCAAACTCAGCAGTTACCAGGAATTGTACGATTACAACCAGCGCATGATCCATCTGGGTACGCGCGTGGACAAGGCGGCCGAGAAGTATTTCAAAAGCAAGAAGAAGCGCCCGCTCATCTCCGAACTCCTTCGGATCGTGGAGACCGAGAACAGCAAGCGGCAACCCAAGGCAGAGAAGCAGCGCAAGGCGGACAAGACAAAGAAAGAGGCCGTGCAACAGGAAGCCTTGAAGGCCGTAAAGACCATTCGGAAGAAAAAGGAGGCCGCCAAAAAGAAAGTGGCCGAAGAAGAGAAGAAAAAACCCAGGCCGGTCCTGAAGGTCGGCGACCGTGTGCGGCTGCAAGACAGCCGTTCGGTAGGCAGCATTGACAGCATCGAAAAGAATAAGGCCATC
>JBNKHB010000250.1:0-3648 GCA_050290125.1 Robiginitalea sp. | reverse complement strand
GCCAGAACATGGTGGGTATCCCGGAAATTCGGATCCAAAACGGTACCCGCGGGGATACGGTAGTGCTTCGCTACGCGGAGGTGCGCTATCCGGACCTCCCGGACTATGCGGGCAACGTGGGCATGGTGATGATGGAGAACATCCGCGCCGCGCTTACCCAGGACCTTTATGTATTGAAGGGCGGGCCCGAAGTGATCCGGCCGCGGTTTACCTTCCACGGCTACCGCTATCTGGAGCTGACCGGGGTGGAACAGGCGCCGGCCCTGTCCGATGTGAAGGGACAGGTTATAAGCTCTATCCGCCATTTGGACTCCTCCTTCGAAACCTCGAACGAGCTGGTCAACCGGCTGTGGGAGAACATTACCTGGTCGTTACGCGCCAACTTCCTCTCCATCCCAACCGATACGCCGGCTCGTAACGAACGCATGGGGTGGAGCGGGGACATCAACGTCTTTTCGCAGGCGGCTACCTACCTGGCTTCCGTGGCGCCTTTTTTAACCCGCCATTTGCTGGCCATGCGCGACATCCAGCGCGAAGACGGCCGCTTTACCGACGTGGCGCCGGTTGGCGGCGGCTTTGGCGGCACGCTCTGGGGCAGCGCGGGAATCATCCTGCCCTGGGAGGTTTATCAGCAATATGGGGATAAGCGAATCCTGGAAGAACACTACAATGCCATGGCCGAGTACCTGGCTTTCCTGGACAGCCGGGTGGATCCGGAGACCGGCCGGATCGACGAAGGCCCGCTGGGCGACTGGTTGAGCCCTGAGAACAGCCGGAACGACAATACCTTGCTCTGGACCGCCTACCACACCTACGATTACTGGATCATGTGGCAGGTGGCCGATATCCTCGGAAATGGGGAGGATGCCAGCCGCTACAGGGAACGCTACGAGGAACGCAAGGCCTATTTCAACAAGACCTATGTGGATGCGGCCACGGGCAAGACCGTACACTCCGGCTATGAGGGCCGTATGTTCGGCCCGCCCCCGGCCGGGTATACGCCGCCCAAGCCAGGGGACCCTGTGGATACCCAGGCCTCCTATGCGATCCCTCTTAATTTCGGGATCTTCGGGTCCGCCACGGAAGAAGCCGCCGGTCGGAATCTGGCCGCGACCATTGCCCGGGAGAACACCGACGACCTGGGGCAGACGCGTCCGCCCTATTCGCTGATGACCGGTTTTATCGGCACGGCCTCCCTGAACCACGCGCTATCCCGATCCGGAAACGATGCCTACGCGTACCGGCTATTGAGGCAGGAAAGCTATCCCTCCTGGCTCTACCCGGTGGTGAACGGGGCGACGACCATCTGGGAGCGGCTCAACTCCTATACGATCGAGGACGGCTTTGGTGGCAACAATTCAATGAACTCCTTTAACCACTACTCCTTTGGCGCGGTGGCGGCCTGGATGTACAACCACTCCCTTGGGATCCGCCGCGATCCGTCTTCCCCGGGATTCAAGCATTTTATCCTGTCGCCTACGCCGGACCCGGATGGGGAGATCCGCTTTGCCAGGGGGTATTACGACAGCCCCTACGGCCGGATTGAAAGTTCCTGGGAACTGCGGGAAGAGGCGACTGCTTTCCAGCTAACGGTCCCGCCTAATACCACGGCTACCCTGGTGTTGCCAGCCGAATCCGCCAAACGGATACGGGAAAGCGGCAACCGTTTGAAGCGCTCTCCAGGGATCTCCGGAATTAGCGAAACGGACGGCGCGGTGCAAATGGAACTGGCTTCCGGAACCTATACATTCCGGGTGGAAAAATAAAGCCGTTCGGACTGGCAAAGCCTGTGCGAACTAAACGTTTTGATTGAATTAAGAAAGCCCTTCCGGAGAAGGGCTTTTACTTTTTTCGGTTTTTCCGATTGGGAATTTTTAGGGTCGACTTCGGCGGCCTTTACCACTAGTGCTTTACGAGAATAACACTTCGTTCATTCCGCCTGGACCAGCTTATTCGCCCACCTTACTTCGCCGAAGGCTGCACATGCGCCATCCGGCTGAGCCACAGGAAGAGCAAGCCGCTCAGGATCCAGGCCGGGAAGGTGAGGAACGACAG
Organism: Robiginitalea sp.; assembly: GCA_050290125.1. Lineage (GTDB taxonomy): Bacteria > Bacteroidota > Bacteroidia > Flavobacteriales > Flavobacteriaceae > Robiginitalea. The sequence continues at coordinate 1,593 of JBNKHB010000250.1, read as the reverse complement.
GAAGATCCCCATATACACCGAGACCAGGTAGCAACCGATGGCACTCACTGCCCAGGCCAGCAAGACGGCCCGGTTGATCCCCAGGTTGTGGTATTCCGCATAGTTCGGGATGATGCCGGCCCGCTCGCCGAAGAAGTGTTCGAAGGCGATCACCGCACCCACCGGCGCCAGGATAAAACCGTAGAGCGCCACAAAATCCAGCAGCTTCATGGCAAAGGCCGGGAAAAGCCCGGCTACTGTGGCAATACCCCCGGCAATGATGGTGACCCAGAAGGTGGACGTCTTGGGCATGATGGCCTGGAACGCCAGGCCGGCCCGGTAGATCGTCGGGTTGGCGGTGGTCCAGCCGGCCAGCACCACTGCGATGATCCCGAAAACACCAATGGCGTTGTAGGCCAGCGGCCCGGGAGCCACGGTGGGCGCTTCCCCCATCCCCAGCATGCTTTGGGCCTCTGGCGTGCGCAGGTAAACTGCGTAGAGCAGGGCGGCCGCGATCCAGGCCATATAGTGGCCTACGTACATGCCCGCAGCGGTGGTCCAGCCCGCGTTGGGATTTTTTGCGAAGCGGAAGACCGAGAGGTCGGACATGCCGATGTGCATCGCCGCATTGGCAAACCAGGACCAGAGCACTACGTGCCAGAAAGTGTATTTGATCTGCCCGGGGAAGGGCTCGGAGCCTTCGCCCCAGATGTCCCAGAATTCCCCGAAGGAACCGATACCCAGCTGACCCAGCGCAACGATCCCGCAGGCCAGGAAGGCCAAAACGATAAAAGGGCTCATCCAGTTGGCCGCCTTGGAAACCGTATCGTATCCCTTGGCGGCGATCAGTGAAATTACGGCCCCAATCACCATGACGATAATGACCCAGGTAAGCCCGTTGGGCATGGTATCCGTTAGTTTGGGCATTTCCATATCAAAGGGGATGCCTACGGCCGTGGCCGAAACGGTGATCATGGCGCCGGCCAGGAAGCAGAAAAGGATGCCGTTGGCCAGGTTATACCCGATAACGAGTTTCTTTCCGCAGATCCGCTCCAGTTGGTAGTAGAGGGTCAGGCGGTGTTTTACCGCGATCTCGGCGGTGAGGTAGCGCCAGCTGAGCACGGCCAGCAGGTTGCCCACCAAGAGGCCGATGATCAGGTCAAAGGCGCTGACCCCTGTGGTCAGGAAGAGCGGGCCGATCACGAATTCCGTCCCGGCCGCGTGCTCCCCGGCATACATGCCCAAAAAGCTTTTCCAGCCCTTGAGCCGCGATGCGGGTACGCGCTGGCGTTCGAACTCGCCGCCGGCCAGGTCCTCAATATTTTCTTGGATGTCAAATTGTCCCATAATTGGTTTGGTTTAGTCGGTTACCAGGTGGTTGGGAAGGTCCGCCACCCGTTCGCAGCAAAGCTGCTCCATGTTTTGCCGGAACTGGGTCTTCAGGATCTCGATGGTGTGATCGCCGCCCCGGGCGCCCAGTGCCCCCACGCCGTACATAAAGCTACGGCCCATAAAGGTGAAATCGGCGCCGCTGGCCATAGCCCGGGCCACATCCGGGCCGGAACGCAGGCCGCTGTCCACCATCACGGTGATCTTGTCCCTGTACTGCCGGGC
>JBNKHB010000249.1:0-3650 GCA_050290125.1 Robiginitalea sp. | reverse complement strand
ATTTCTATTTCCGAAAACCGGGCTTCCGATTCCGGAAGCTTATCCAGGAGCAATCCAAAGAATTTAATCCATTCCGCCTTCCCCAGCGGGCTCTGTTCCGTCCAGTCGCCGTTATACACCACGGATATTCCGGAAGCTTCGACGGCGCGGTAGGCGCGGGGGGCATCCGCAATGCCGAATCCCACGACCACCTCGGGCCGGGAGAGCAAAACGGCTTCCGTATTCAGCTGCTCGTTGGCGCCGAGCTCGGCCACTTGCCCGGCTGCGATACGCTGGCGGACTACCGGAGAGGAGATGTAATCCAGGCCGGGAAAACCCACCAGGCCATCTTCTGACCCGAGGAGTTCCATGGCCGGGATGTGGGTGGTGGAGGTGAGGACGATCCGCCGAACGGGGACTGCAATGATGGCATCGTACAGGTCCGAGGGCAGCGTAATGGAGGCAAGTTGTTCCCTGGGAACAAGTGCGTATCGATACGCCCGGTCCGCTCCTGGCCAGGGTGAATGGACGGTAAGGACGCGTACGCCATTCCCCTCCGTCTCCACGGAGAATCCCTCAGCGTATTTCAACGGCACCTCTTCGGTTGCTGCCGTGGCGGGAATAGCCGTCGCCGGTTCCGTCGTGCGCCTACAAGCGCTGAGCAGCATAATGGAACTGCACAGCAGAATCAAATATGGTCCTTTCGCTTTCAATTCGCTTCAAATGTAGGTGGATTTGGAACGCCTGCCAAGGCTCGGGTATTTTGTCTACCTTAGTCCGCGGAAAACGGTTCCTGCGGTCTACCCGGCCGCAGGATTAAAAGGGAATCCGGTGCAAATCCGGAACTGTTCCCGCAACTGTAAGCTTAGTCGCCGCCTTTAAGGCAGCGATGCCCGCCGACCTCTTCATGCCACTGTCCGCCCGCGGACGGGAAGGTAGCCGGCCGGGACGCAAGTCAGGAGACCTGCCGTACATCCGAATGCAAAGTCAAACTTTCGGGATAAAAGTTTTGAAGCTTTCTGCGGAAACCTTTACCCGTGTCTAAACGCATAGACATGAACAAAACCCTTTTTGCCCTGGCAGGCTGTTTTTGCCTGGCCCGGGTTGCCACTGCCCAGGATTTGCAGGATACTACCGGTATCGAACGCCTGGAGGAAGTAACCGTAACCGATGCGCGGATCCCTTTGGGTTGGGCCCAATCCGGGAAGGCCGTAGCGCGGATGGACCGCGCGGATCTGGAGAGCTACCGGGGCGCCACGGTAGCCGAAATCCTGAACACCGTAACAGGCCTGGAAATATCCGGAAGCAGGGGTCGCCCCGGCGAAGTCCTCGGGGTTTATGCCAGGGGCGGACGGAGCAGGCAGGTGCTCGTACTGATCGACGGACTTCGCGTAACCGATCCCTCCTCCGCCTCCCAGCAGTACGACTTGCGGTTTTTGCAGGCGAATGACATTGAATCCATTGAGATTGTGAAAGGCGCCGCCAGTACCCTGTACGGCACCAATGCCGCCACTGCCGTAATTGACATCCGAACGCGTAAAGCGGCCCGTACGCCGCTCACCCTCCAGGTGAATACGAGCCTGGGAACGCATCGGCCGGCCGGGGGACCGGCATGGCGGATGGGGGAATACGCACAGTCGGCCCGGCTCAGCGGGACGGTAGGGGATTGGTCCTATACCGCTTCGGTTACCCATTCCCGGGCGGACGGGCTCTCTTCCCTGGCGGAAACCGCCGGCGAAAAAGATCCCACATCCAACCTCTCGGCCGGCGCTTCCGTGCTTTGGGCTCCCAATGACCGGAACACATTGCGCATTACTGCCAACCAAACCCAGCTGGCCACAGATTATGACGATTCTTTTGCCCGGACGGATGCAGCTTTCCGCTATTTGTCCAGCCAGGAGCGTATCGGGGCTTCCTGGGAGCACAGGGGGCGCCTGGGTTGGGAAGCCCGCGTAGGATACAGCAGCTACGACTCGGAGGACCAGAGTAATTTCCCCTCCGAGTTCATTGGCAGCAACTGGAATTCCGATGTGCTAGTACGCTATCGCATCTCGGATGCGCTCACGGCACTGGCAGGCCTGTCGCTGGCGGAAGACCGGGCAGATCTGGAACCGGATCGCTCCTTTACGCTCCTGGATCCGTACCTGAATTTGGTTTGGACCGCCAGCGCGGGCATCAACCTGAATGCCGGGGTCCGGCTCAACAACCACTCCGTTTACGGCAACCAGTGGGTTTATCAGCTCAATCCTTCCTGGTTGTTGCAGCGTGGCTCGCAATCCATAAAGTTTTTCGGGAGTTGGGCCACCGCATTTATAACCCCGACCCTGAGTCAGCTTTACGGACCCTTCGGGGCCAACCCGGAGCTGCAGCCGGAAGAAAACAGGAGCCTGGAGCTTGGCGTTGAGTGGCGCCACCAAGCGGGGATTCGCATGAGCCTGCAATACTTTGGGCGAAAGGAGACCGGAACGGTGCTCTTCAACAATGCGGATTTCATGTATTTCAATGCAACGGATGAACTAACGGTTAGCGGGCTTGAAGCCGATTTGTCCGCGGAGCTGTCTGAGGGCTGGACCCTGAAGGCCGGATACGCTTTTACAGAGCGCAGGGGCGATGCGGCCATCCGGATCCCCAGGCATAAAGCGAACCTGCGATTAGTGGCCGTACCCGGGGAGCGTTGGCAGCTATCCGGTGCGCTGCGGTATACCGGAAAGCGCTCGGATACGGATTTCACCGCTTTCCAGGATGTGACCCTGGAGGCATTTACCCTGTTGGATGCCCGGGCCGGTTTTGAGGTAATACCAGGTCGCCTAAGCACTTTTATGTCTGTCGAAAACCTCCTGGACAAGGATTTTACGGAGGTAGTCGGCTTCGAGACCCCGGGACGCACCGTTCGGGCGGGATTGCAACTGACGCTGAATTAAAAAAGCCTCCCGGGTGGGAGGCTTGAAAGTTACTGGATCGCTTTTTGAAGCGAAGCCGGCAGGCGGATATCCTTGTCCAGGTACATGTTATCCCGGATTGGCCGGAACATCTTACTGTTGGTAAAGGCTTCGAAGGGACGCACCGGCTGCCATGCGCGTTTGCCGGATACGCCGGTGATAGCTTCCAAGGCCTGCGCAAGCAAGGGTTCGTTGATATCTCCCAGGATCCCCATATTGGCCAGGTCCTCCCTGAGTTCGATGTCAGGCGGGAAGCCTGCGGTATAGTCGGAAAACTGGTCTGCATTCTCGTTGCGGCCTACCAGGGGCTGGATGGCCCATCGGTTGTCCGGGTTGATGTTGGCTTCCCGGGCAGGACTATAGATAAAGGGGGCGCCCGGACGGTTTGGGTCATCTACCATGGTCAGCGAAAATTCGTTTTTCCCCACAGTGGTCGTACCCACCGTAATCACCTCAATATAAGGGTCCAGTCCGTTGATCACCAGTTCGCTGGCCGAAGCGGTGCTGCCGGTGGTAATAATGTATACGCGGGTCAGGTTCAGGGTGTTGATCGGTGATCCCGCGCTGGTCTCCGCAGCGAAGTAATCGTCCAGGGACGTGGGATCGTCGCTGGTAAAGGCTTCCTGGATCTTGTCGTTCCAGCGCTGACGCAGGTACAATTCGTTGGTTTTTGTACCGTAGATCATACTGGAAAGCAAGCGGGAGCTATTGACCGACCCACCGCTGTTGTAC
>JBNKHB010000248.1:0-3666 GCA_050290125.1 Robiginitalea sp. | reverse complement strand
GCCTCTGAATAGAAAGTTCCTTTCGGGATATGCACCCCGTCGGCTACCGGGCGGAAGCCGCCACGGAAGCCGCCTCCGGAACCGGATTCTTGAGCCAGCTTGGCCTGGGCCTTGCCGGCCAGTTCCAGGTAGTCCTTCCAGGGCATCTCCTGTAATTTGTCGATTTCGGAAGCCTGCAGACCCGCCTCCTTCAGTACATAGGATCCGAGTTTTTGGGCGTATTCCTGGTCCAGGGCGGAAGTTGAAGAACCGCTGAGCGGCACCACCTTGTGGATGAGGCCGGAGGCCGCCGGCATCGCGGCAAGGGTACATACCTTGGACCCGCCTCCGGACTGACCCATAATGGTCACATTGTTGGGGTCCCCGCCGAAGTTGGCAATATTCTCCTTGACCCATTCCAGGGAAGCCACCATATCCAGCGCTCCTACATTTCCGGAATCTTTATACTTATCCCCGCCCACACCGGACAAATCGGTAAAGCCGATCGGTCCCAGGCGGTGATTGATCGATACGAATACGATGTCGCCCTTTCGGCTAAGGTTCTCGCCCATATAGCCGTCCTGTTCTATGGCATTGCCGTTGCGGTATCCGCCGCCGTGGAACCAAACCATCACGGGACGCTTGCCGCCGTCTCCCACCGCAGGGGTCCAGACGTTCAGCTTCAGGCAGTCCTCGCTCACATCGTCGTAGTTCCAGTGATCGGCATAAGAGGCCCAAACATTGGCATAGCGGTTATCCATATCCTGAGGGGCCGTATTGCCCCACCAAACAGCAGGCCGCACATCGTCCCAGGATTCAGGTTTCTTCGGGGCCATAAACCGATTGGCGCCGCTGGTATCGGCGCCGTAGGGGATGCCCCTGAACTGATAGATGTCTCGAAGGACAAAACCGCGGACCTTGCCGTACACGGTATCCGCCACGGCGATATTGTCGCCGATGAATAAGATCTGGTCGTCATTTGAGACCAGGTCCTGATTTAATGCTTTACTGCCCGGACGTCCTGCGCCCAGAGAGATTCCGGAGGCCAGGCCGATGCCGGCAGCCCCCGCGCCAAATGTTTGAATGAAGTTGCGTCTGTTGGTGTTCATAGTTATATATTTTTATTTGGATGGTCCTGACGATAAAAGGTTTAAAAAGATATGAATTCAAGGGCAATAAATGTGAAACTAACACTGAATAAATTATCGTATCTTTTTTGCTCGTTTCGGGCCGTTCGAGATTAACCCATCCGGGCCCGACCATAAGGAATAATCTATACCAAACCCATTTCATGAAAGACAAAAAGCTCCGTAGCCAGGGATGGTTCGGAAAAAAAGGCAAGGACGGGATGATCTACCGTTCCTGGCTGCGCAAAAGCGGCGTCCCCAGCCACGCCTTTGACGGCAGGCCTGTGATCGGCATCTGCAACACCTGGTCCGAACTTACGCCCTGTAATTCCCATTTCCGAGAACTGGCCGAATTCGTCAAACGCGGCGTCTTTGAGGCCGGCGGCTATCCGCTGGAATTTCCAGTAATGTCGCTGGGCGAGACCCAGATGAAACCCACTGCCATGTTATTCCGGAACCTGGCATCCATGGACGTGGAAGAAAGCATACGCGCCAACCCGATTGACGGGGTGGTGTTGCTCTGCGGCTGCGATAAGACCACTCCCTCGCTGGTGATGGGTGCCTGCAGCGTAGACCTGCCTACCATTGTGGTTTCCGGGGGCCCCATGTTAACGGGGCACTACCGTGGCAAGCGGATCAGCATCTCGGACATGTGGCGCTTCAGCGAATCACAACGGGGCGGCGGCATGAGCGACGAGGAGATGGCCTTGGCCGAGGCGGGCATTTGCCGCAGCGACGGCCATTGCGCCGTAATGGGCACGGCTTCTACCATGGCCTGCATGGTGGAATCCCTGGGCCTTTCCCTGCCTGGAAACGCAGCTATTCCCGCACCGGACGCTGCTCGCAAAATCCTTTCGCAGGCTTCCGGGCAACAAATCGTGGAGATGGTGCACCAAGACCGGAAACTCTCCGATATCCTCACACGGGAAGCCTTCGAAAATGCCATCCGAGTGAATGCCGCCATTGGCGGCTCAACGAATTTTGTCATCCACCTGACGGCCATCGCGGGCCGGATCGGAGTGGATCTGAACATTGACGACTTTGATACATTCTCCGCGGGCACTCCGCTGATCGCCAACCTGCAGCCTTCCGGATCGCACTTTATGGAGGACTTCTATTATGCCGGGGGATTGCCAGCGGTTATCAGGGAATTGCTGCCCACCCTCAACGGGGATTGCATCACCGTAAACGGGCGCACCGTGGCCGAAAACTTTGGGGACGCAGAATGCCACGATACCGATGTGATCACCTCGCCGGAGCAACCGTTCAGCCCTATTTCGGGCGTGGTGGTTGTAAAGGGGAACCTGACGGAAAACGGAGCGGTCATCAAGCCATCGGCAGCAACCGAGCGGCTGATGAAGCACAAAGGGAAAGCTGTGGTCTTTGAGGACATCGACGACTATAAGGCCAAGATTGACGACCCGGACCTGGAGGTGGACGAGAACAGCGTCCTGGTGCTGAAAAACGTGGGGCCAAAAGGCTACCCTGGCATGCCCGAAGTAGGGAATATGGGGCTGCCCCCCAAATTGCTCGAAAAAGGGATCACGGACATGGTCCGGATCTCGGACGGACGGATGAGCGGCACTGGCTTTGGCACGGTGGTGCTGCACGTAAGCCCGGAGGCCGCCGACGGAGGCACGCTGGGGATCGTCGAAAATGGGGACGAGATTGTGCTGGACGTGGAAAATCGCCGGCTCCACCTCAACGTACCCGATGAGGAGATCCGCGCCCGGAAGGCGCAGAAAAAACAAAATTTTACCCTTGCCGACCGGGGATATGTAGCGCTCTACCAGCAGCATGTGCAGGGAGCGCACCTGGGGGCGGACCTGGATTTCCTCAGGGGCGGGTCCGGCAGCAAGGTAACCCGGGATTCTCACTAAGGATAAAGACCGACTATGGACCTACAACATAAAACCGCCATCGTTACCGGAGCCGGCCGGGGCATTGGCCTGGAGATCTGCAGGGAACTCATACGTTCCGGCGCCCGGGTGGTCCTCAACGACATTGATGCGGAGCTCGCCGGTAGTCTTGCCGACGAGCTCGGGCCGCATTGCTCAGCGGTACCGGGGGACTCCAGCAACCCGGATGTGATCCGGGGGATGGTTGAGGCAGCCGTTGCACTCGGGGGCGGACTGGACATTGCCATCGCCAATGCCGGTATAACGCTCTACGGGGACTTCCTTAGTTACAAGAGGGAAGATTTTTCCCGGATCCTGGAAGTGAACCTCGCGGGGAGTTTCTTCCTGGCACAGGCGGCTGCCAACCAGATGAAACAACAGGAAAGCGGCGGCTCGGTGCTCTTCATGTCTTCGGTAACCGGACATCAGGCCCACCGCTACCTGGAAGCCTACGGGATGACCAAGGGCGCACTGGAAATGCTCGCGCGGAACCTGGTGATCGAACTATCGCCACTGGGTATTAATATCAACGCGATCGCGCCGGGCGCTACCCTTACAGAACGCACCATGGAAGACCCGGACGTTGACAAAACCTGGGCGGAACTAACCCCCATGGGGAAAGCTGCGTCGGTAAGCGACATTGCGGCTGCCGCGCTTTTCCT
>JBNKHB010000247.1:0-3718 GCA_050290125.1 Robiginitalea sp. | reverse complement strand
GACGAACAGGCGGAGGCGGATTTCTGGACGGCGCTGGACCGGGTGCCGACCCTCGGCTAAGGGAGTCGCCCGCCCGGGATCAAGATAACGGCGCTGCCTGAAAAATTACTTCAGCCGATGCGCTCCGAATGAGGTAAGTCATTTATTGTCCTGCGAACCACGCGTACCTTTCGGGAAAATATCCATGGGCATGGAAACGAAGGAACGCCTCTCACATTGGGAAAACGTCTATGCATCCAAGGCTTCTGACGCGGTAAGCTGGTACCAGCCCGAGCCCAAACCGTCGCTGGAGCTGATCGATACGCTGAAGTTGGAACCCACCGCTAATATCATCGATATGGGCGGCGGTGACAGCCGACTGGTCGATCATTTACTGCACCGCGGCTTCAGTGAGATCACCGTGCTGGATCTCTCCCAAACAGCCCTGGACAAGACGCGGAAGCGACTGGGTCCCGAAGCCGGCAAGGTCCGATGGATCGCCTCGGACGTGCTGGACTTTTCGCCTGCCCGGCCCTTTGACCTCTGGCACGACCGGGCTGCTTTCCATTTCCTTACGGATCCCGTTGAGGTTCAGTCCTATCTGCGAATCCTGCGCGAAAGCCTGAAGCCCGGGGGCTATCTGATATTGGGCACGTTCTCCACCGAAGGGCCCAATCGCTGTAGCGGCCTGCCCGTACAGCAGTATTCCGCCCAAAGCCTTCAGGCGTTGCTGGGGTGCGAATTTCGTCCGCTGCGTTGTTTTCTTCGCGACCACATCACCCCGGGTTCGGCCCGGCAGAATTTCCTGTATTGCCTGTTCCAGCGGCAAGCCGGCAAGACTGTTAATTAACAAGCCATTCACACGGCCCGGCCGGCAGATTGGGTATCTTTTCCCATATGAAACCGGAAACTCCGCGCCGTTTATTCCTGAAGAGCAGCGTCTTTGGCGTATTGGCCGCAGGCCTGCCCAATGTACAGTACGCCAGGGAAGGTTTGTTTTCGGCATCGGGCACGCTTACAGACCCGGAGGTCAGCCCGCGCTATCCCGCCATTGCGGAACCCGTCGTAAAGGAACTGGTTGGCGCCAGCCATTTTAACCTGGATCGGGTAAAGGAGATCGTGGGGCCCCGGCCGGAATTAGCGCGGGCTACCTGGGATTGGGGTTTCGGCGATTGGGAGACCGCCCTTGGTGCCGCCTCGCATGTAGGCAGGCGCGACATTGCCGAATTCCTCATGAGCCACGGCGCGCGACCCGATATTTTCACCTTTGCCATGTTGGGGGCGCTGGATGCGGTCAGGGCCATGATCGAATCCCGGCCGGGCACGCAGACCATTACAGGCCCGCATGGCATCAGTTTGTTAAGCCATGCGCGTGTAGGACTGCGCCCCGAAGAATTGACGGCAGAGCAGGTTTCCCGGCAGAAAGCGTTGATCGCCTATCTGGAAGGCCTGGGGGATGCGGATCCGGCCATCTCGCAACAACCGCTCACTGAAGCGGAAAAAGATAAATACCTGGGCGACTACCGCTACGGCGAGGGCCCGGACGATGGCTTTACCATCAGCCTGAATATGCGGAAAATGCTGTCCCTGGGGAAACTGGGAGGCTTTGGCGGAGGGCTGTACCACCTGGGCGGCAACGCCTTCAGCTATAACGGCTTGCCGTCGGTTACCATCCAATTCCTGGAGGAAGACGGCGCCATACGATCTCTTACTGTGGAGGAACCGGGCCTGCGCCTTACGGCCGTAAAGGCGTGATTACGGCCCGGTTACTCTTAGTAGGAAACAACCTTTAATATCCCATAAATGAATCCTGAGGCCAACAAGCAAGCCGCAATTGATTTCTATAGAATGGCCTTTGAGGGAGACCCGGGGGAGGCCGTTCGCCGCTTTGTAGGTTCCGAATACATCCAGCACAACCCCGTGGTATCGGACGGAAAAGCCGGATTCATCGAATACTTTGAGCGCATGCAGCGGGAGCATCCCAATAAGTCGGTGGAATTCGTTCGCGCTGTTGCCGAGGGGGAGCTCGTGGCACTGCACACCTTGCAGACCTGGGCCGGCAACGGCCAGTATGTGACCATGGATTTCTTCCGATTTGACCCTGCCGGGAAGATCGTGGAGCATTGGGACGCCATCCAGAAGGTACCTGAAACGATGGCCCACGGTAACGGCATGGCCTGAGCCGTTCCCGTCCATTGGTACTACCGACGCGAATGCCTATATTCCGGATATGAACCTGAATCAAGTAACCGTACCATCCGTTGACCTGGCGCGTTCGGTGGAATTTTATTCCAAACTGGGGATGCGGCTGATCGTAGATGCCTTGCCGCACTACGCCCGCTTTGAATTACCCGAAGGCGATGCCACTTTTTCCGTGCATCTGTCGGACGCAGCTGAAACCGGCGGCAGCACCATGATCTATTTTGAAAGCGATCGCCTGGATGCCTGGGTCTCCGAACTTCAAGGGTTGGGTATTGCAATGGACGAAGTGCCGGAAGACCGCAGCTGGAAATGGCGCGAGGCAAGGCTGCGGGACCCGGACGGCAACCGGCTTGTACTTTATTACGCCGGGGAGAACCGAAAGAATCCGCCATGGCGCATCCGTCCCCACGACCGGTAACCCGGGCGGCTTATTTGCGGTCCTATGGACAGCTAAATGGAAGCGCTGCGCTCCCGGTGCATTAACCCGTAAAAACACTGATCATGAAAAAAAGCATCCTGTTCTTCTGTTTGGCGGTCGGCCTGCTGTCCTGCAAACGGGAGTCCGAACCCGAATTCTCCGAAGATATTGCCGCCGTAGAGAACGGCTTGTTGCCCGCACTGCTGGAAGAAGGGGACAGCAGCACGCGATATTCCCTGCAGGACCGGATGGAACACTTTAAGGTGCCCGGGGTAAGCATCGCCGTGGTCCGCAATGGGCACCTGGAATGGGCCCGTGCCTACGGGACGGCCAATACGGAGACGGGGCAGGCGGTGGATACGGCAACCTTGTTCCAGGCCGGTTCCATCAGCAAGCCAGTGGCTGCCCTCGCGGCCCTGCAACTTTGGGAACAGGGCAAGGTGGATCTGGATACGGACGTGAATACGTATTTACAAAGCTGGAAGCTGCCGGACACGGTCTATACGGACAGCGTCAAGGTAACGCTGCGGATGCTGCTTACCCATACCGGAGGCACGACCGTGCACGGCTTTCCGGGTTATGCCCAGACCGATGAATTTCCGTCCGACATCCAGGTGCTCGATGGAGAGGGCAACACGGATCCGATTCGGGTGGATACGATCCCTGGAACGCGCTGGCGTTATTCCGGAGGCGGATACACCATTATGGAACGGGTGGTGGAGGACGTGAACGGCGAGACCTTTGAGGAATATTTGGCGCGGCACATCCTGCCCCAGCTCGAAATGTATAACAGCACTTATCAGCAACCCCTGGAGCCCCCTTATACACAGAACGCCAGCGCAGCTTACGACGGGGACGGCGAACTCTATGACGGTCTCTGGCACAATTATCCCGAGCAGGCGGCTGCCGGCCTCTGGACCACCCCGGCCGATTTGGCGGCCTACTGCATTGCCGTACAGGAGATCCTGGCCGGCGAGCGGGACGGGCCGATTTCAAAAGAAACGGTTGAGGCCATGCTCACCCAGCACCAGAACGACTGGGGGCTGGGCCCCGCCCTGCGCAGGGAAGGGGATTCCCTGCTCTTCGGACACGGGGGCAAGAATGCCGGCTTTACCAACA
>JBNKHB010000246.1:0-3765 GCA_050290125.1 Robiginitalea sp. | reverse complement strand
AGGTACTCTTCCTTGATTGGTTGGGGAGCGAGTTTGGGGTAGATACATGAGCTCCCGAGAAATACAAAGCTATTCACATCCGCCAGATGGGCGCCGTTTATCAGGCTGTTCTGGATCTGTAGATTCTCCAGTAAGAATTCGTACTGGTTCCGGCTGTTGGCCTGGATGCCGCCCACGCGGGCCGCGGCATCTACGATGGCGGCGGGCTTTTCATCCTTTAAGAAATCAGCTACTTTCCGGTCATTTCGGAGATCCAGCTCTTCCCTGGTTTGAATCAGTATATTATCGTAACCCCTGGACTTTAAGGCACGAACAACAGCCGAGCCCACCATGCCCCGATGTCCGGCAACGTATATTTTTGATTTCTTGCTGAGCATCTACTCGAAGTAGTTGAGGGTTGGGAATCCGCCGTGGTTCAAATGACGGTCCTTGCGCATCAGTTCCAGGTCTGACTCCATCATCTCCCTGACCATCTCTTCCAGACTGCATTCCGGTTCCCATCCCAGTTTGTCCTTTGCTTTGCTCGCGTCTCCGATCAATAGATCTACCTCCGCAGGCCGAAAGTATTTCGGGTCGATGCAGACCACCTCCTGACCTTCGGCCAGATCATAATCCGGTTGGGAACAACTGCGCACCAGGCCTTTTTCGTCCGCTCCTGTGCCAACGAAGTCCAGCTCCACTCCGATTTCAGAGAAAGCCATGCGCACCAGATCGCGAACCCGTGTGGTCTTGCCCGTTGCAATCACCCAATCCTCCGCTTGATCTGCCTGCAGGATCAGCCACATCATTCGCACGTAATCCCGGGCATGGCCCCAGTCCCGTTGGGCGTCCAGATTTCCCAGGTATAGTTTCTCCTGCAAGCCCATGGCGATTCGGGAAACAGCCCTCGTTATCTTCCTGGTCACAAAAGTCTCGCCCCGTATGGGCGACTCATGATTGAACAAGATGCCATTACAGGCGAACATTCCATAAGCCTCCCGATAATTTACCGTAATCCAATAGCCGTATAGTTTCGCCACCCCATAAGGGCTTCGGGGATAGAATGGCGTGTTTTCATTTTGGGGGACCTGTTGGACTTTTCCGTAGAGTTCGGAAGTTGAGGCCTGATAAATACGAGTCTTCTTTTCGAGTCCCAGCAGGCGTACGGCTTCCAGGACGCGCAACACTCCCAGTCCATCTGCATTGGCCGTATATTCCGGCAATTCGAAAGAAACCTGGACGTGGCTCATCGCGGCCAGGTTATAAATCTCATCCGGCTGAATTTCCTGGATCAGGCGAATTAAATTCGTGCTATCCGTTACGTCCCCGTAATGAAGGATAAAGTCGCGGTTTTCTACATGGGGATCCTGGTACAGGTGGTCAATTCGCTCGGTATTGAACAGGGAAGAACGACGTTTTAGTCCATGGACGATATAACCCTTATTCAAAAGAAATTCACTCAGGTAAGCGCCGTCCTGCCCCGTTACTCCTGTTATAAATGCTATTTTCCTTTTCATGATATTCTAGTAGAATTCCTGCGAATTGCGCCCGGCTGGTGATACGGATTTAATAAAAATCAGGGAACAGAAAGAATCAAATCAGCCTATTCACCTGCCATATCCCTCACCTTTCCTTTTGGTTTGGCCACAGGTAATTCGGCATTTCGCTCGGCAACCGTGCGGCCTATGGTCTCTTTGGTAGCCCGTGATTCAGGATCCTGATTGCCAACAGATCGGCCTATTTCTTCCTGGTCAAAGGCAACCGGAGCGGTCGCGACAATGGGTCTTGACCTATTTCCGGCCAGGGGATTGCCGCGGAGCAGGAATGGGTATAAATATAAGCAGGAAGCGGCGGCAAAGCCAATGATAAGTTGGATATTCAATTCCAGGGAACCGAGAGATACGATCAGGCCCACCAGCAGTAGGTTTGCCGCACATATAGTTCCGGTGGCCTGAATATGCGTAAAACCCAGGCGGATATAACGGTGGTGGATGTGGTTGCGGTCTGCCTTGAAAGGACTTTTACCGGAAAAGATACGGATGGTGAAAACGCGCAGGCAATCCATAAGCGGAAATGACAAGACAGCGAGCAGAAGCACTGTTGCATTGGGCATTGCAAATGGCGTGGCCTGGGCGGCATTTACCATTAGGAAACTAACGCCCTGGTAGGCCAGCATATAACCTAGGAACAGTGAACCGGAATCCCCCATGAATAGTTTTTCCTTCTCCGAAAAGTTGTAACCCAGAAAACCTACGATAGCCCCCACCAGGGCCAGGGATAATACAGCCAGCATTTCTTGGCCGTTGATCAGAAAATAAACGCCAAAGAACAGACTCGCCAGGCCCGCCACCGAACCTCCCAGACCGTCAATCCCATCGATGAGGTTAAAGGCATTGATAATGGTAAGGAATACGAAAAGCGTAAAGGCAACGGATATCAGATAAGGCAATTCGCCTAAGCCAAGAAGCGTTCCAAAACCAACAATGCGTACATCAGTCGCTACAATGGCAATGCCCGCCGCCAGGATTTGCCCCATGAATTTTTTTCTCGGGGAAAGTACGATCAGGTCGTCCTTGATCCCCAGGAATAATAGGATGACCGTAGCCGCTGCGATTGATATAATTTTTATAAGATCCGTTTGTTCAAGCCCCGCGAAAACCCCGAATATGAGTAATACCATCGTAAAGGCCAGAAACATGCCAACTCCGCCCAGGGTGGGGGTCTTTGCCCCATGGGAACTTCGTTCCTCGGGCTCGTCCATCAGGTTCTTGCGCTGGGCGACATAGATAATTACGGGATAAATGCGGATACTTATCAGCCAGGCAGCCACAATCGCACTGACGAAGGTAAATGCGGGGTGCGTCAGAATATCTGAAATGTGGGGCATGGTTAGTGTATTTAGGAGGCAAAAGATCTTAATAATCCAATCTTCGGAAGACCTCAATCAAAACTATTGTTTTTCCTATAAAAGGCAATTTTTCTTCGACGAATTACACAATTTCATGCGAGATTTTTCTGATTCTCAATTGCCGCCTTGGGCGATTGTGAAATCTTAAATGGTTCTCTTAATCTTTTTGAGAATTCCATAAAGGCTTCAATGGAATTTCGTGTAAGATTTATGCGAGCAGGGGATTTGAAATGGGTCTTATATCCTTCAGGGATCACTACTTTCCCTTCAAGATCCTTCTGACTATTTTGCTTCAGGGTTTCTACGGACCGCGCTCAGGTAAATCCAAACGATAAAGAACAGTTGTAACGGCACCCGGAAATACAGGTATTGCGGACCCGGACCGTTGTCCATACCGGTGAGCGGGTCAA
This sequence comes from Robiginitalea sp., assembly GCA_050290125.1. Classification (GTDB taxonomy): domain Bacteria; phylum Bacteroidota; class Bacteroidia; order Flavobacteriales; family Flavobacteriaceae; genus Robiginitalea. The sequence goes on along the minus strand of JBNKHB010000246.1, from coordinate 468 downwards.
TGTGGTTGAGGGCCGCATAGATGTTCGCCGGCAGCACGGCGATGAGGAAGATGATCAAAGCGATCCCGGTCCATCTGCGGGAGCGTTCAAAAACAAGGCCAACAGCGCCCAGAAGCTCCAGGACGCCTGTTGACAGGACCAGGAATCCGCGCGCGGGCACCCATTCCGGTAGCATGGCTTCCATACCATCGGGATAAACAAAATGCGCGATCCCGGTAGTCAGCAGCATGGCGGACATGGCATACGATCCCAGGTTTTGCAGGGTGAGTTTTTGCGGGAATGCCTGCCGGGCCAGGATGCCTGCAATAAACGCGCCGAGCAGGATGTAAAGAGGTTTCATGGCTCAGTTGGTTGAGAAATCCCCATAAATTAAGAAATTAGTGGCAATCATGTATTCCATCCTCTATCGCTTTACCGTCAACCCGGGAATGGAAGCCCAATTTGAGCGGAACTGGCAGGAATTGACCG
>JBNKHB010000245.1:0-3789 GCA_050290125.1 Robiginitalea sp. | reverse complement strand
GTTAATAATCCAAACTTATTTTAATAAAACTTTAAGCGGGCAGATGGTAATTCGATGTCCGAATTTATGGGGTTTGCCGGTTAACAGATGTGTATTTTTCACACCCTCAAGTTGCGAAAACCACAATCGAAATGTGAGGTTTTAACATTCACTTTTGAAGGGGTCTCAAAGGCGTGCCTGTCGCCTTCGTTAATGGGATTAAACAGCTACTTCCATTCAGGGGGCCGCATTTGGGGATTCGAAAGGACAATTTTGCTGCCCCTATATATATTAAGGTATATTCCTGTTGAGAATCCTCTGGCGAAACGATCGGATTTTGGTGGTATAAATAAGGTGGAAAATGGTTCAATCGGCCCTGTCAGGAAAAATCCCGGAAAATTCATTTGTAGCGATTTGAATTGTAGGGAATAATTGCTACATTTGCCAGCCCTTAAACGAGGGTCGATTTTATTAAACGATTTTATGCCAACAATTTCACAATTAGTACGAAAAGGAAGGGCCACAATTACCAAGAAGAGTAAATCGGCTGCTTTGGATTCGTGTCCCCAGCGCAGGGGGGTATGTACCCGGGTGTACACCACTACACCTAAGAAACCTAACTCCGCCATGCGGAAGGTAGCACGGGTACGCCTCACCAACGGGAAGGAAGTGAACGCTTACATCCCGGGCGAAGGACACAACTTGCAAGAGCACTCGATAGTATTGGTTAGAGGCGGACGGGTGAAAGATTTGCCGGGCGTGAGATATCACATCGTACGTGGAGCACTGGATACTGCCGGAGTGGCCGGAAGGACCCAGCGCAGATCCAAGTACGGTGCCAAACGCCCCAAAAAATAGTAAGCCCACTTAAGCAGAAACAATGAGAAAAAAGCAGGCAAAGAAAAGGGCGCTGTTGCCGGATCCGAGATACAACGATCAGCTGGTAACGCGCTTTGTCAATATGATGATGTGGGACGGGAAGAAGTCCCTGGCGTTCAAGGTATTCTACGACGCCATGGACATCGTGGAGCAAAAGAAGACCGACGAAGAGAAGTCGGCCCTTGAACTTTGGAAGGAAGCCCTTTCCAACGTAATGCCCCACGTAGAAGTGCGCAGCCGCCGGGTGGGGGGTGCCACTTTTCAGATCCCTATGCAAATTCGTCCGGACCGCAAGATCTCAACCGCAATGAAATGGTTGATCCTGTTTGCCCGGAAACGCAATGAGAAATCCATGGCGCAGAAACTCGCCGCCGAGGTCCTGGCAGCTGCCAAGGAAGAAGGCGCTGCGGTGAAAAAACGCGTGGATACGCACAAGATGGCTGAGGCGAACAAAGCATTTTCCCACTTCAGATTCTAAATCACCATGTCGAGAGATCTCAAATACACAAGAAACATCGGCATTGCCGCCCACATCGACGCCGGGAAGACCACCACTACCGAGCGCATCCTTTTTTATACGGGGGTAAGCCATAAGATCGGCGAAGTTCACGACGGTGCGGCCACTATGGACTGGATGGAGCAGGAGCAGGAGCGGGGTATTACCATTACCTCGGCCGCCACTACCTGTACCTGGCAGTTCCCGTTGAAGAACGGGCAGCCTACCGACGAGACCCAGCCCTACCACTTTAATATTATAGACACCCCCGGCCACGTGGACTTTACCGTGGAGGTAAACCGTTCCCTTCGGGTGCTGGACGGATTGGTGTTCTTGTTCAGCGCCGTGGACGGGGTGGAGCCCCAGTCCGAGACCAACTGGCGTCTGGCGGATAACTACAAGGTGCCCCGGATGGGCTTTGTCAATAAGATGGACCGTCAGGGTTCCAACTTCCTGGCGGTATGCCAGCAAGTGCGCGACATGCTCAAATCCAATGCGGTGCCGATCGTACTGCCTATCGGCGACGAAGCCGACTTTAAAGGCATCGTTGACCTGGTGAAGAACCGCGCCATCGTCTGGAGCGAGGAGAACATGGGGTCTACCTTTGAGGTGATCGACATCCCCGCCGAGATGAAGGACGAGGTACGGAAGTTCCGTGCCGAGCTGATCGAAGCGGTTGCCGAATACGATGAAAACCTGATGGAGAAGTTCTTTGAGGACGAAGATTCCATCACTGAAGACGAAGTACACGCCGCGCTGCGCGCAGCTGTAATGGACATGAGCATCATCCCGATGGTCTGCGGCTCTGCCTTTAAGAACAAGGGGGTGCAGTTCCTGCTGGATTGTGTGTGCCGTTACCTGCCCTCTCCGCTGGACAAGGAGGCGATCGAAGGGATCAACCCCAACAACGATCAGCCTGTTTCCCGCAAGCCGGACCCGTCAGCGCCGTTCTCGGCCCTGGCCTTTAAGATTGCCACGGACCCCTTCGTAGGGCGCCTGGCCTTCTTCCGCTGCTACTCCGGGAAGCTGGATGCGGGATCTTATGTACTGAATACCCGCTCGGGCAACAAAGAGCGCATCTCCCGGATCTACCAGATGCACTCCAACAAACAGAATGCCATCGAATCCATTTCCGCCGGCGACATCGGAGCTGCGGTAGGATTTAAGGATATCAAGACAGGGGATACCCTCTGCGACGAGAAACACCCGATCGTCCTGGAAAGCATGAATTTCCCGGATCCGGTTATCGGTATCGCCGTGGAGCCCAAGACCAAGGCGGATGTGGACAAGCTGGGCATGGCCCTGGCCAAACTCGCCGAAGAGGATCCCACCTTCCAGGTGAAAACGGACGAGGCCAGCGGCCAGACCATCATCTCCGGAATGGGAGAGCTGCACCTGGATATTATCGTTGACCGCCTGCGTCGCGAGTTCAAGGTGGAGGTAAACCAGGGGCAACCCCAGGTGGAATACAAGGAGGCGATCACGCAGAACGCCGATCACCGCGAGGTCTACAAGAAGCAGACCGGTGGTCGTGGAAAATTTGCGGATATCGTCTTTACCATGGGGCCCGTGGACAATCCTGAAGAGGAGCACGGCCTGATCTTCGAAAATCAGATCAAGGGAGGTAACATCCCTAAAGAATATATCCCTTCGGTTGAGAAGGGCTTCAAGCAAGCCATGCAGAACGGGCCGTTGGCCGGTTTTGAAATGGACAGCATGAAGGTTACCCTGAAGGACGGTTCCTTCCACCCGGTGGATTCGGATTCGCTTTCCTTTGAATTGGCCGCCAAGATCGGTTACAAGGAAGCTGCCCGCAGCTGCCGCCCGGTATTGCTGGAGCCGATCATGAAGCTGGAAGTGCTTACTCCGGAAGAGAACATGGGGGACATCGTAGGTGACCTCAACCGCCGCCGCGGACAGGTGAACAACATGTCCGACCGCGCCGGGTCCAAGGTGATCAAGGCGGATGTGCCGCTTTCGGAGATGTTCGGGTATGTGACTTCCCTGAGGACGCTTTCTTCAGGAAGGGCCACTTCCACAATGGAATTTTCCCACTATGCGGAAACCCCGGCGAACATTGCAGAAGAAGTTATAAAAGCAACTAAAGGTGTAACCGCTTAATTTCGTCAAGGATGAGTCAGAAAATCAGAATAAAACTCAAATCGTACGATCACAATCTGGTAGACAAGTCTGCTGAGAAGATCGTGAAAACTGTTAAGTCAACAGGGGCAGTAGTAAGCGGACCAATTCCGTTGCCAACACACAAACGTATTTACACGGTATTGAAATCTCCACACGTTAACAAAAAAGCGCGTGAGCAATTCGAATTGTGTTCGTACAAACGTTTGATGGATATCTACTCTTCTTCATCGAAAACAGTAGATGCATTGATGCGTTTGGAGTTGCCAAGTGGTGTTGATGTTGAGATCAAAGTA
>JBNKHB010000244.1:0-3816 GCA_050290125.1 Robiginitalea sp. | reverse complement strand
GCGATTCTTAAGAAAAGATTCCTTTGCCATGGATTTAATGCGATGGGCAGTAAGCCTTAATCCGGGTCCTGTTCCGCGTCCTGCGATAGTACTAAAATACGGGCATGGGAAAAAGCTGTATCGCCTATTCTGCAGGCTTTGTTTCAGGGGCCGATTTGGAAGTCAGCTGCGCGATCTTGATGCCCAGGGCGGCAAAAGTGAGCGTAGTGATTGGGCTGAGCCAGTTAAAGACGGCAAAGAAGAAATACTCGGCCACCGAGACGCCGAGCACCCCGCTATGGTATGCCCCGCAGGTATTCCAGGGGATCAGCACCGAAGTTACGGTACCCGAATCCTCCAGCGTACGGCTGAGGTTTTGAGGAGCGAGCCCGCGGTCTTCGTAGGCCTTTGCGAACATCTTTCCGGGTACCACGATGGCGAGGTACTGGTCCGAGGCCGTAACGTTCAACGCCAGGCAGCTGCCCACGGTACTGGCAAACAGGCTGAAGGTGGATTTGGCCATGCCCAGCAGGGCCTTGGTAATTCGCGATAATGCCCCGATGCCGTCCATGATGCCACCGAATACCATGGCACAGACGATCAGCCAGATGGTACCCAGCATGCCCTCCATCCCTTTTGCTGAAAACAGGTCGTTGAGTGCCGGATTGTCCGTGGCTACCGAAGTGCTTACGGTAATCGCGTTGAGGATGCCCTTGTAGCCGGAGCGGAAGGTAAGTTCGTCCGCTCCCGTAATACCGGCAACGACGCCGGGTTGGAAGATCAGTGCAAAGAGTGCCCCGAGCAAGGTTCCGATCAATAGCGCCACAAGGGGCGGCGTTTTCTTTATGATCAGGAAAATAACCGCCAATGGTACCAGGAAGAGCCAGGCATTGATATTGAAAGCGGCGCTTATGGATTGCAGGATTCCTTCGGTATCCGCCTCCCCGCTGGAATTAACGGTAAATCCGAGAACGATAAAAACGAGCAGGGTGATCAGGATGGTCGGAGTAGTGGTCAGCGACATATACCGGATATGCGTAAAGAGGTCCCCGCCCGCCATGGCCGGCGCCAGGTTGGTGGTGTCGCTCAGCGGCGACATCTTATCCCCGAAATAAGCACCTGATAAGACGGCCCCGGCCGTCATCCCCAAGGAGATGTCCAGGGCATTGCCGATTCCCACCAGGGCGATACCTACTGTGGCGGAGGTGGTCCAGCTACTTCCGGTTGCCACCGAAATGATGGCGCTGATAATCACACAGGCCGCCAGGAATATAGTGGGGTTCAGGATTTGAAGCCCATAGTAGATCATTGCGGGGATAATGCCACTGATCAACCAGGTCCCTGCCAGGGCGCCAACCATCAACAAGATCAGCAGCGCACCGGTGGTGGATCTTACGTTTTCCGCCACCTCGGTGAGCATGGTCTTAAAGGAGACCTTGTTAAAGAAGCCCACTACGGCGGCAACGGCACCACCCATTAGCAGGATGAACTGGTTGGAACCGCCGATGGCATCGTCTCCGAAAACGTAAACGTTATACGCCAGCATCCCGATCAGCGCAACCACCGGGATGAGAGCCTCCCAGATGTTGAGTTCCTTGTTGTCTACAATATGTTCGTCTTGCCTGTACTTTCCGGATTTGCCTTTGCTCATTGAGTGTAGTTAGCTGGTGGTGGGTAATATTACGACATTGATCCGCATTCTGCAACCCGCCCGGAGCCTCAGGTCAGGCTCGCGGCCGCCGGCAGGATGCCCAGCTGTTCCATACAGGCCCGCATCCTAGTATAGGTCCGGGCTATGTCGTGGTCCAGGCCGATGGAGAAACGGATCAGGCCGCTGCCCAACCCCATGGCCTGTTGTTCTTCCAGTGGGATTTCGGAGGAGGTGGAGCTGCCGGGGGCACTGAAAAGAGTTTTGTAGAAGCCCAGGCTAACGGCAAGGTAGCCCAGGTTTTCGTGCTGCATCAATTCCATCAGCCGGTCGGCGTTTTCCGCGCTGCCCGCATCCAGGGTAAGGATTCCCCCATAACCGTACTCCTCCTGCATTTGAGACTTCATCAGGATGTGCCCGGGGTGTTCGGGCAGGCCCGGGTATCCTACCCGCAACCCGTCCTCGCGGAAGCGGTTTGCCAGATACAGGGCATTCTCACTGTGCTTTGGGATGCGAAGGTGGAGGGTCCTGAGATTTTTTAATATGGAGGCCGCGCGAAGGCTGTCCAGGGTACTTCCCAGCAACATGCCGGCCCCTGTGTTTACGTCTTTCAACGCCAGGCAAAAGTCCTCGCTGGCACAAACGGCGCCGGCCACCGCATCGCTGCTGCCGTTGATGAACTTGGTCAGGCTCTGCACGACGATGTGGGCGCCCAATCGCGCCGGGGCCAGCGTCAAAGGAGCAAAGGTATTGTCCACTACCAGCGGGATTCCACCGTCATCCGCAATTCTGGCAAGGCCGGCAATATCGGATACCTCCAGCAATGGGTTGCTCACGGATTCGCAGTAAACCAGGCGGGTATTGTCCCGTATGGCACTTCGGACAGCGGCCAGGTCCGTCCCGTCCACAAAGGTCACGGAGATCCCAAGCCGCTTCAGGAAATTTTTAAAGAATGCGTAGGTGCCACCGTAAATGGTCCGGCTGCTGACCAAATGGTCTCCCTGGCCGCAGAGCTGCAATACCGTGGCGGTAATCGCACCCATCCCGCTGGCCGTCACATTGGCGGATTCCGTGCCTTCCAGTGCAGCCAGGGCTTCGCCTAAATACAAGTTGGAAGGGGAGGAGTGCCGGCTATACAAATAACAGCCTTCGGTATTTCCCTCAAAGGTGTCGAACATGGTTTTGGCGGAGAGGAAGGTGTAGGTAGAAGAATCCGATATGGACGGGTTGACCCCGCCGAATTCTCCGAAATATTGCAGGTCCTGTATGCGGTCTGCTGCCTTGTAGTCCATCTTGATAGTTTTGATATAAAACTAATCAAGTATAGAATAATAATCAATATATGACTTAAAATATAGAAATATATACTATGATATAATAAAATAATAGATAAATAAACTATATTTGAGCTTCATACCCACAATCACCCGAAAAATTATCCGATGGAACTCGATGCCACCGACCGCTCCCTGCTTCACTCTTTGCAAAGGGACAGCAAACAGACCACAAAAGCGCTGGCCATCCAGCATAACCTGTCCGCAACTGCCGTATATGAAAGGGTTAAAAGGCTGGAGAAACAAGGTTTTATTACCGGCTATGTGGCACTGGTAGATCCGGCAAGGGTAGGGAGGGGCCAGAAGGTGTTTTGCCAGGTAAAACTGGATCAGCACATTAAACCGCATGTGCTGGAATTTGAGCGAGAAGTACAGTCGCTTGAGGAAGTGCTCAGCTGTTATCACCTGGGCGGAGATTACGACTACATGCTTGAAATCCGCGTGGCGGATATGGAAGCCTACCGTGAATTCCTGGTCGGCAAACTCACGGCGATCGCTTCCGTGGGCAGCACGCGTAGTTCCTTTGTGATCAGCCAGGTAAAGCATACCACGATCATCCCGGTTTAAAAGGCGCTCACAGGCCTGGAGGTGAACCGCCACCGAAAGCTCCGGCCGCCTTTCGGGAAGCAAAAACATTTGTACTTTTGTGGTTCCTTTAGCGCCTATGCTAAGCAACTCAAAGGAAGAATCTCTATGGAAAAATTTGACGTAGCTGTGATCGGCTCTGGCCCCGGGGGCTATGTGGCCGCTATCCGTTGTGCCCAGCTGGGCCTGAAGACCGCCCTGATCGAAAAGTACGATACCCTCGGCGGAACCTGCCTTAACGTGGGTTGTATCCCATCCAAGGCGCTGTTG
>JBNKHB010000243.1:0-3818 GCA_050290125.1 Robiginitalea sp. | reverse complement strand
GCTCAGGCTCATGGCACTGCTCAAAATGAACATGTCCTCCAAGGAGATTGCCACCATCCTGAATATCTCCTCCGACGGCGTGAAAAAGGCGCGTCAGCGGTTGCGCAAAAAGATGAGCCTCAACCCCGGCGACTCGCTGGAAGCAACGGTTTCCGCCCTGTAGGCCTAACTGAAAAAACCCCGGCGAAATCGCCGGGGTTTTTCAGTCTCCCGAAAATTCGGGACAAAACCAACCTAAACACATGAACTAATTATGACACAAAAAAATACTTATTCTTAACTCGGGAGGAATACCTCTCCGCTACGCGCCAAGATCCGTACCGGAGAGGTGTTATCATCCTCTTTCGTAGCAACCTTTGAACCTAAAACAACCTTCTATTAAAATACCCTACCCCTGCATGATGATTTTTTTTAATTTTAACATATTCAACAACATTTACCCCCGTGAATAATCCCGTCTGGAACGAGATCCTGGAAGAGCTCCGCAATGCGACAGCCACCCCTTCCCACCCCTTCAGGTTTGCTTCACTGGCCACGATTGGGCTGGAGCAGGTGCCGCGTCAGCGCACGATCGTACTGAGAGAATTTGTCCCGGAATCTCAACGGCTTACTTTTTTCACGGATGCCCGGTCCAAGAAAATGCTTCACATCAAAGAGAACAACAAGGTAAGCCTGCTGCTCTACCATCCCGAAAAACAGCTGCAGCTCCGATTGGAAGGCCTGGCCGTGAAAGAAACGGACCGCACCGTCCTGGAGGGCTACTGGGCCTCTGTAAAGGAGACTTCGCGAAAGGAATATGCTACCGCCCGGGTTCCGGGCACCGAATTGGAAGGGGAACAACACATCGAGTACCTTAAGGACGACCACTACTTTGCAGTGGTGCACGTACACCCCTTCCGGATGGAATACCTGAAATTGCGCCGGCCCGATCATCTGAGGGTGCGCTTTTCAAAGGATAACAGGGGCTGGAGAAGTGACTACCTAGTCCCCTAGGGTCTCCAGGATCATGCGGATGTCCTCTTCGGTAGTATCCGGGTTGATGAAACAAAAGCGAAGGACGGTTTCCATTTCTTCGCCAGACTTCCATTTGGTCGGCGCTACCAGGGCCAGTCCGCTGCGATGGTTCCGGTACGTCCATTCAGTATACTGTTCGGGATTCCAGCCTTTCCTCCGGAACAGCACGCAGGAAAGACTGGGTTCGCGCACCAGTTCCAGGGCCGGATGCTTCCTGATCTGATCCCCGGCTTCCGCCGCCAGCCCGATCCCGCGTTCCACGGCCCATTTATATTTGTCGGTGCCATGAGTGGCCAGAGAGAACCAGAGCGGCAACCCCCTCAGCCTCCGTGTGAGCTGAATCTGATAGTCTGCCGGGTTGAATCCATGGGCGCCTTCATCCTTGAAAATATCCAGATACGAACCCTCTTGCTCATGGGCCCGGCGTGCCAGTTCGGGCTCGCGGTATAATACGGCCCCGCAGTCGTAGGGCGAAAAGAGCCATTTATGCGGGTCGATGGTGATGCTGTCTGCCTGTTCGATCCCATGGAATAAATGGCGGACCGAATCGGCGAGCAAGGCTCCGCCCCCGTAAGCGGCGTCCACGTGGTACCACAGGCCTTGTTCTCTGCATACCCGGGCTACGCCTTCCAGGTCGTCTACGATCCCGGCATTGGTGGTCCCTCCGGTGGCCACTACGGCGAACAAACAACTGCGTTCCTTTTCGGTGAGCCCTGCGATCTTGCGGGCGAGCGCTTCCCCGGTCATCCGGTCCGGGGTACGGACCAGCCGTACTTCGGCATCGATGACCTTGGCCATCGCCTTGATAGAACTGTGCGCGCCCTCCGAGGTGATGATGATGCCCTTGCCGGTACGGGAACCACCCCGCTCCCTCCAGGCTTCCCGGGCCGTTACCATGGCGGACAGGTTTGCAGCCGTGCCCCCGCTGGTGAAAACCCCGAAGGCCCCTTCGGGCAGGCCCGTAAGCGAAACCAACCAGTCCATGGCCCGGTTCTCGCAAAAAATACCGCCGGCGCCCTCCATCCAATACGCCCCGTGTATGGAGGCGGCAGAAGTGACCAGGTCGAACAGGACCGCGGCGCGGGTGGGTGCCGCAGGCACAAAGGCCAGGTGCCGCGGATGGTCGATCGGAACGGTAGCCCGTACCAGGATATCCCGGAACAGCGCGAAGGCTTTTTCCCCGCCGATCCCCTCATGGGTAACGGTTTCCCCCACCAGGGCCTTTAATTCTTCTTCCCGCCGGGGCGCCCCCAATTCCGGATTGCTCTGGCTGATGCGGCCAATGGCGTATTTCATCACATCCAGCGTCATTTCCACGGTATCGATGTCCAGGGTATGCATGGCAAAAAAGTTTCGGTAAAGATACGAGGCCTAGGCGGCACTGCCGCTCAGCAGCCGTAGATAAGCAGCTTGAATTCCCCCGGTAGCGGCTCAAAGGCCTCCAGCAGTTGCGGGACCCAATGCCCGCCGCCGATTTCCAGGTAGAATTCCGAGAAGTTCCGGTTTCGCTCCTGCAGGGACTCGCCGGGAAACAAATTGTTATGCAGGTCCGCTAAACGGCTCACATGGTCCTTCAGTTTGCGCTTCTGGGCTTTGAGCAGGCGTTTTTCCAGCATATCCAGCCCGCGTAACTGCTTTACTTCCTGGGCCTTCACGGCGCCGAGGAAAGACTTGTCGGTCTGTTCCGCCAGCTCATACAGGGCCGCGAATTGCTCCTCCAGGTGCTTCCGCTGGGGGGTGAAGTCGATATCGATATTTGAGATTTCCCGGATCTTTTTATTGATGAGCCGGTTGCGGTCCATAAAGAGTTCCGTCAAGCGCACGCCCAGCCGTTCTGCCTTGCCTGCCCACTTTTCCGAGAGCAAAATGGCTGAATTCCTGAGGACCAAAATGGGAAAAGGGACCTTTGAAGCTTCAAAATACGATTGGAGCTCCAACCAATACGCCAGTTCTCCCCCGCCGCCCACATAGGCCAGGTTGGGCAGCAGTACTTCCTGGTAGAGGGGCCGGGTAATGACATTCGGGGAAAAACGCTCCGGATGGCCCGCCAATTCCCGTTCCAGTTGTTCCCGCGAGAATGCGATAGATGAGTCCAGGACCCGGTAGGTCCCGCCATCTTCCACAATCCGGTTGCGCTGACCTGCTTCCAGGTAGAACAAGTTGATCTCCCGAGGGTTCACTTGCACGGCGTAATCGGGATTCGCGGCATTAAGCGCGTCGGCCGCTTCGGTTACCTTTCGGAAGGCCGTGCCCTCCAGCAGGTCCTCCCGCATATACGGCAGGAATAGCGATTTCAGACGGGCGTCATCCGCATCCAGTACCACCAGGCCTTCGGCCCCGAAAAGCCGGTCCGCCAGATATCGTGTGGCAGCGGCAAGGGTCTGGTGTTCCAGATAGGCCTCCCGAAAGAGTTGCAGGAGTTCCTCCGCACTGCGACCGGGCCCGAGATCCTGCTCAAATTGCTCGGCCAGTGCGGCCAGGCCTTCCGTGTCCATTCTGCCCACGGCCCCACCCGATGGTCGGTTCCACCGGAATTCCTTGCCTTTGAAATTAAAATGGTTGATCTCCTCAAAATCGTGGTCCTCCGTAGCCATCCAGTAAACGGGTACAAACGTTTGCTCCGGAACGGTCCGCTGTAATTCGGCGCACAGCTTGATGGCCGTAAGGATCTTGTAAGGAAAGTATAGCGGGCCCGTAAACAGGTTTAACTGGTGCCCGGTAACTACGGTAAGGGTACCCGCCTCGGCGAGGGCGCTAAGATTTGCGCGGGTGCCCTCCGAAGGGTTTAGCCCCTGATATTGTTC
>JBNKHB010000242.1:0-3827 GCA_050290125.1 Robiginitalea sp. | reverse complement strand
CCGGGCAATAGCGGAGGAGCCCTGGTCAATACCAACGGCGACCTGGTGGGCATCAATACGGCCATCACGTCCCAGACCGGTTCCTACATCGGTTATTCCTTTGCCGTTCCCAGCAACATCGCCCGCAAGGTGGTGGAAGACCTGTTGGAATACGGAGGTGTCCAGAAGGCTGTTCTCGGCATCGAATCCCCGCGGCTCAACACGCAATATGCGGTCCAGAACGGCATAGATGAAATCGACGGAGTCTTTGTGGAAGGCGTGGAAGAAGATTCGGGCGCGGACCTCGCGGGGTTGCAGCATGGGGATATCATACGCAAAGTGGATGATATACGGGTTCGGAAAATGTCCGATCTGGTCGGCTATATTTCAACCAAACGGCCCGGAGACCAGGTGCAGGTGACCCTGGAACGCGAGAGTGAAAAATTGATCGTGCCGGTGGAAGTGCGTGAGCGGCAGACCCTGTTGGTGCCGAATATGGGGATGAAGGTCAAGAACCTGTCAGAAACGGATCGGGAGCAATACGGAACCGAAACCGGTGTAAAGATCATTGAGGTACCCGAAACCTACCGGGGTTATGGCCTTATGGGCAAGGTTATCCTGGCCGTGGACGATGAAGAAGTGAAGGACATAGAGGATGCCGGAAAACTCTTTGCAAGGATTTCCCGGTACCGTAATACCAGCATTACCCTCCTGGATGAAAACGGCCAGCGCGAGCGCATCATCTTTCAGTAGAAATTGAGGAATCCGCAATTAGACCCGCCTAAATCGGCGGGTTTTTATATATAATCGCTTTTATTGGGCGAAAACGTTTGAAATATATAATTTTGAACGCGTCAAATGTTACATCTATGAATCCGAGCACCTACGAAAAGGAGCTGGCCTTTCAGGCGGACCGCCGGAAGGCAACCACAGAATTTATAAAGATCATCAGTGACCTGTGGTACGACCGGGCCATAGAGGTGGTCCTCTTCCGGAATCAGATCATTGACCGGAATGTAAGCGACATAATAAATCTGCACGAATACGCGGGTCAGTTCGTACAGAAACCCATCTCCATTTTCGACTCCGTGGAGTTGCTCAGGGCCATCAGCGACCTGCAACTGCCACCGTCCAAACTGGATATCGGGAAACTCACCTTTGAATACCATTCGGACGACAACGGCAATTACCACAACGCCAAGTCGTTTGTCCTGGATAAGCTTAACGGGGCTCGCAGTTATCCCCAGATCGCACCAAAGGATGTAATCCTGTACGGTTTTGGACGGATCGGGCGCCTGTTGGCCCGCGAATTGATGGCACGGACCGGCAAGGGCAACCAACTCAGATTACGCGCTATCGTAACCAGGGGCCCGGTAACCCGGGAAGTATTGGAAAAGCGCGCCATGCTGCTGCGCACGGATTCTGTCCACGGCCAATTTTCTGGAACCGTGGAGGTAGACGTTGCAAATTCCGCATTGTTGGTAAACGGCACTACGGTATTTATGATTTCCGCAGAGGCACCCGAAGAAGTGGATTACCTGCAATACGGGATCGACGAGGCCCTGGTTATCGATAATACCGGCGCTTTCCGTGATGCCGCCTCATTGGGAAGGCACCTGAAAGCAAAAGGCGTTAGCAAAGTCCTGCTCACCGCACCCGGAAAGGACGTGCCAAATATCGTTCACGGGGTGAATCATACGGAATTTGACCCGGACACCACCGATATCTACTCCGCAGCCTCCTGCACCACCAATGCCATTACCCCCATCCTTAAAGTGGTGGAGGATTCGCTGGGAATTCGAAAAGGACATTTGGAGACCATCCACGCCTACACGAACGACCAGAACCTGGTGGACAACATCCACGGCAAATACCGCCGCGGGCGTGCGGCAGCTCTCAATATGGTCATCACGGAGACGGGGGCCGGGAAGGCAGTGGCCAAGGCACTGCCATCACTGGAGGGAAAATTGACTTCCAATGCCATCCGCGTACCCGTACCGAACGGCTCTCTTGCCATACTGAACCTGGACCTGAAGAACAAGACCAGCCTGGACAGCCTGAATACCATTGTTAAGAAATACGCACTGGAAGGCGATCTGGTGGAACAGATCAAGTATTCCCTGAGCAATGAGTTGGTATCCAGCGATATCATCGGCACCTCTGCGCCAGCGATTTACGACAGTCAGGCCACGATCGTGGCGCCGGGGGGCAAAAATGTGGTCCTCTATGTCTGGTACGACAACGAATACGGTTATGCACATCAAGTCATCCGGCTCTCCAAGTACATCGCCAAGGTCAGGCGGTATACCTATTACTAGTCCACCATACTTCGTTTTAGCAAGATAAATCGCACGCTATCACCAGTCTGCGGGCTGGTAAAAAGGCTCAGGGTTTTAGAATTTCAGTATAATGGAGTACTTTAGCCCTACCTTGAATCACCTTAACCTAAAGAATGATCTTCTATGAAGTATGTCAAATCCCTCATCCTGCTTCTAAGCTTACTGATTTCCAGTGCATTCTATGCCCAGGAAGAACCTGAATTGTCACTGGATAGCGGCACGATAGAGAGCCAATTCGAGTTCATTTTCCGCCGCTCGGGAAATTACAACGCGGAAGGCCGTCGCTACGAAGTAGTACGCGCGGTGCAATTGGACAAACTCCGCGGGAATGTGTTGGACAGCCTGAGTGCGGCCCGGACCAGGGAAGCCGAATTGGCGGGGACCATCCGCAGCCAGGAAACCACCATCAGCACGCTGAATGCCAAACTGGAGGAAACCACCGGGCAGCTTACGTCGGTAACCGAGGAAAAAGACAGTATGTCGCTGTTTGGCGCGCTTCTTTCCAAAACAACTTATAACCTGATCCTCTGGACCATAATCATCGGACTCCTGGTGCTACTTTTACTGTTCATATTCAGGTTCCGAAGAAGCAACGTGCTCACTCAGGAAGCCAAATCCAAATTGGCGGACCTGGAGACGGAGTATGAAGATCACCGCAGGCGTGCCCTGGAGCGCGAGCAAAAGATCAGCCGCCAGCTGCAGGATGAGATCAACAAGTATAAGAAATCCAAGTAGCACGCCCGGGGGCAGCGGACTAAGGACGTATCGCTTCGGTCTTGCCAAGGGTATCCACCGCACTTTGTAGCCGAAGTCAGGATTGCGGACACAATTCAGCAGCTATGAGAATCGACATAATTACCGTGCTGCCCGAACTCCTTACCAGTCCGTTTGAGGCCTCCATCCTGAAAAGGGCCATCGATAAGGGGCTGGTATCCGTGCACCTGCACAACCTGAGGGACTACGCCACCAATGCCTATAAACAAGTGGATGACTACCAGTTTGGAGGCGGAGCCGGGATGGTCCTCATGCCGGAACCGCTGGACCGTTGCCTGGAAGAGCTGACCGGCGCGCGCAGCTATGATGAGATCATCTACATGACCCCGGACGGGGAAACCCTCCGACAGCCGGAGGTTAACCGCCTATCCCTGAAAGAGAACCTGCTGATCATTTGCGGACACTACAAAGGAGTGGACCAACGGATCCGTGACTTGTGGGTGACCCGCGAAATTTCCATCGGGGATTATGTGCTCTCCGGGGGTGAACTGGGCGCCGCGGTTCTCTGTGATGCCCTTATCCGATTATTACCCGGGGTTCTGGGGGACGAGACATCGGCGCTCACGGATACCTTCCAGGATAACCTGTTGGCACCGCCGGTGTATACCAGGCCCAGGGAGTTCAAGGGCCTTGAAGTGCCGGAAGTGCTGCTGAGCGGTCATGCAGGCAAGATTGAGGCCTGGCGCGAAGAACAGGCGTTGCAGCGGACCAGGGAGCGCAGGCCAGACCTGCTGG
>JBNKHB010000241.1:0-3961 GCA_050290125.1 Robiginitalea sp. | reverse complement strand
CTTCGGGGGCCTGGTGCCCTATAATGAGGTCTGGCGCACCGGGGCGAACGAACCCACTACCTTTACCACCAGCGAGGATATTCATGTAGGCGGCGAACCCCTTCCGGCGGGTACCTATTCGCTTTGGACCATTCCCGGGCCCGAGGTATGGACCATCATCCTGAACCGGGAAGTTCCGGATTGGGGTGTGACCCTGACCAGCGGCGGGACCAAAACCACACGGGATCCGGAAGCAGACGTGTTGCAGGTAACCGTCCCCGCACTAACCCTTCCGAGCCCTGTGGAAGCGTTTACCATTAGCTTTGAACTGGTACGCAGTGAGATCTATTTGTCGCTCAGCTGGGACCTGACACAAGTATTGGTAAAAGTAAATCCCTGAGTCTTGGCGGGCATGGCTGAGGGTGACCGGCAGGGTGCGAAGGGCCGCGATGTGGACCAAATGCTCGACCGGATCCGGGAGGGTGACCGGGGTGCCCTGGCGCGGGCCATTACCCTGGTCGAAAGCACCCTGGAAGCCGATCAGGAAGACGCGCGCTACCTGGTGGAGGCCGCAATGGCGTCAAAGCCGGAAAGCCTGCGGATCGGGATCACCGGTATCCCCGGCGTCGGCAAAAGCTCCTTTATAGAACAGCTTGGCCTGTACCTTCTTTCAAAAGGGATGAAAGTGGCCGTATTGGCCGTTGACCCCAGCAGCCGGATCAGCAAGGGCAGTATCCTGGGGGACAAGACCCGTATGCAGGAACTCAGCCGCGCGGCGGATGCCTTCGTACGTCCTTCCCCTGCCGGGAATTCCCTGGGAGGCGTCGCCCGTAAAACGCGGGAATGCGTTAGCCTCTGCGAAGCGGCCGGCTATCCCGTGGTCCTGATCGAGACGGTAGGCGTGGGCCAGAGTGAAACGGAAGTGCACGGGATGACCGATTTCTTCCTGCTCCTGAAGATTGCCGGTGCAGGCGACGAGCTGCAGGGCATGAAACGGGGCATCCTTGAAATGGCGGATGCGATCGCGATCAACAAGGCCGACGGGGCGAATCTTCCGGCCGCGCGTGAAGCCCAGGCCGTATTCAGGCAGGCCCTTCACCTCTTCCCACCCAAACCCGGAGGCTGGCAGCCGGAGGTGCTGTTGTGTTCCAGTACCGAGGGCAGCGGCTTTGTGGAAATCTGGGAACTTATAGATCGGTTTCGGAACCAGGCGCTCGAAAGCGGGACCATCGAACGCAAACGACGCCAACAAAACGTCGGGTGGCTGCGCAGGACCATCGCGGAACAGTTGTCTGAAGGGTTTTATGAGCATCCCGCCGTGCGCGAAGCCTATCCCGGACTGGAAAAGGAAGTAGCCGATCAACGGATCAGTCCTTTTACGGCCGCCCGCCGGCTGCTGGAGGCCTATGCCGGTACCCCCTGAAGCACAAAAAAAGAATTACCTTTGATCGCGAATCCAAGCCACGTACCATGGAGGTGCTTACCGATGCCCTGCTTTCCGTAGTAGTGCCGCTTTACAACGAGGAGGAAAATGTGGTCCTGCTCACCCGGAAAATTCACGAGAGCCTGAAAGGGTATCAGTACCAGATCGTGTATGTGGACGACTTTTCCACTGACGGTACCCGGAAAGTGATCCGCGACATGGCGGATCCCAAGGTCCATTTGATCAGCCTGAAGAAGAATTACGGGCAAAGCCTGGCGCTGGCCGCCGGACTCGACTATGCCCAGGGAGAATTCATCATCACTATGGACGGGGACCTGCAAAATGATCCCGCCGATATTCCGATGATGCTGGGCCATGCGGTGGACGGCGAATACGATGTGGTGACCGGTATCCGCCAGAAACGAAGGGACTCGCTCATCAAGAAGATCCCCTCCAAGATCGCGAACTTCATGGTCCGGCGGGTGACCAAACTCGACATCAAGGACAACGGCTGCGCGCTGAAGGTCTTTACCCGCACCATTGCAAAGGACCTGAACCTCTACGGGGAAATGCACCGTTTCATTACCCTGCTGGCTTTTCTGGAAGGGGCGCAGATCAAACAAGTGCCGGTGCGTCATCACGCACGCCATGCCGGGGTGTCCAAATACGGTCTGGAACGTGTCTTCAAGGTTATCGCCGATATGATGCTGCTTTTGTTTATCCGCAAGTATTTTCAGCGACCCATCCACCTATTCGGCATTTTCGGAGTGCTGCTTATTCTGCTCGGCATCGCCATCAATATCTACCTGCTCATCGTGAAATTCGGCTTTGGCCAGGACATCGGAACGCGTCCGCTGCTGATCTTCGGGATGATGTTCATCCTGGGGGGCATCCAGCTCTTTACCATTGGGATCGTAATGGAATTGCTTATCCGCACCTATTACGAATCGCAAAGCAAACGGCCTTATCGCATAAAATCGGTGCAGATCGGTGGGGAACCTGCGTAAAAAGGGATGGGCCCTGGCCAAGATCCTGTTCAGTGTACTGCTCCTGTACCTGGTCTTTGACCGCATCCCGTTCCGGGAGGTCTGGGCGACCATCCGGGGAAGCAAGCCCGGATACCTGCTCCTGGCTTTGTTATTCTTTACGGTTTCCAAGGCCATAGCCGCCCTGCGGCTGAACCGGTACTTTTATCAGATCGGGTTGCCGCTTTCGCATGCGTCCAATTTCAGGCTTTACCTGCTGGGCATGTTTTATAACCTTTTCCTGCCGGGAGGGATCGGCGGTGACGCGTATAAGGGATTTGCGCTCCACCGCACCTTCGGGCCACCCGTTAAACGGCTGGTATCCGTCTTGCTGCTGGACCGGCTGAGCGGCTTATATCTCCTGGTAGTCTACGCCGGCCTCCTGTTGCTGATCCTCTCCCCTGCCTGGGCCGGTGGAACCCTTATTTGGCTGGTGCCTGCCCTATTGGTCAGCCTGGTGGCCTACCTGTTGTTGCACCGAAGGTTTTTCCCTTCCCTGCAACCGGTATTCTGGAATTCGCTGTGGCATTCCGCCTGGGTACAACTTGCGCAGCTGGGCGCCGCGGCCTTTATCCTGCTTGCGTTGGGGATTTCGAGCGGGATGATGCCTTACTTGCTCGTTTTCCTACTGAGCAGTATCGTAGCAGTGCTTCCCATTACCATCGGAGGTATCGGCAGCAGGGAACTCGTTTTTTATTTCGGCGCGGGCTGGCTGGGATTGCAGGAGGAAACCGCCATCGGCGTGAGCATGGTCTTCTTTGCCATTACGGCCCTGGTTTCCCTTGCCGGAGTTTACTATCACTTCAGGAAGCCGGAACTGCACCTCCGCGAAGGGGCTGTGCTTAACGCGGACTGATCCGTACCAGGTAACGCCGGTTGAGTACCTGATCCCTCGTATCCGGATTCAGGAAACGCGCCTGAAGCCGCGTGATGCGGAATTGATCGGCCGTCAATTCCCGGTCCCATCCGAGTTGTTCTTGCTGCAAGCGCGCAAGGTCATCTTCCCCGGCGAACAGCCACATCCCGGCCTTCAGGTCCTCCGGTCTTGTCTGTAACACCGGGCTGCCCGAGTAGAAATCCAGGGCCCAGGTATGCTCAGCGCTTAATTTATAGATCTCCTGCTGCTGTGGCACTTCCTGTAGCCATGCCGCGGCAAGCTCGGAACCTGCCTGATAGGTAAGGAGCCGGGGATAGAACCAGGCGTTCATCACCAGGTTGGCCACAGTGCATGCCAGGACGCTGAGGGCGACCAGGCGGGGCAGCGGTTGCAGGATCTTTCGAAAGAGAGTGAACGCCAGGCCAAGGACAACCACTGCGAACAACGACGCAGCCCAAAACGGCCAAGGAAATACCCAAAAAACGATCAGCCAGGTGATCAGAACCACCACACCGAGGATTCCGGCTTGTACCGCGGCAGCCCGTCGCAGCCAAGGCTGTCGGCCTTCGCGCTGTCTTCGATCGAGAAAACCAGCTGTTAGTACGGCAAACAAGGGGATGGTGATATTCAGGTAATGCGGCAGCTTGCACTGGGCAA
>JBNKHB010000240.1:0-3985 GCA_050290125.1 Robiginitalea sp. | reverse complement strand
TTTGACTCCCACGATCCGGAAGGGGACGTGCTCTACGGGATCGACGTATTCATCAAACCGGAATTCCGCGGCCTGCGACTGGGACGAAGGCTATATGACTACCGCAAGGAGTACTGCGAAAAGCACAACCTGCGCAAGATCGTATTCGGGGGGAGGATCCCGAATTACCACAAATACGCGGAGGAACTGAGCCCGAAGGAATACCTGGAGAAAGTACGGCTGAAAGAGATCCAGGACCCGGTGGTGAATTTCCAGACCTCCAATGATTTCCATCCCGCCAGGGTACTCCGGGGCTATCTGGAAGGCGACGAGGCCTCGGGGGAATTTGCGGTGCTCATGGAATGGGATAACATCTACTATGAAAAACCGGTAAAAAAGGCCGCCACCAAAAAGACCGTGGTCCGGCTCGGGCTGATCCAGTGGCAGATGCGGCCCTATGATACGATCGAAGCCCTGATGCAACAGGCCGAGTACTTTATCGATGCCGTTTCCGGCTACCGCTCCGATTTTGCGCTCTTCCCGGAATTTTTCAACGCGCCGCTGATGGCCAAGAACAACCACCTGAGCGAACCGGAGGCCATCCGGGAACTGGCAACGCACACGGATGAGATCGTTCAGCAGTTTTCCAACTTCTCCATCTCCTACAACATCAACATCGTGGCTGGGAGCATGCCGGCCCTGATCGATGACAAACTCTACAACGTGGGATTTCTGTGCAAGAGGGACGGCACCGTGGAGCGCTATGAAAAACTGCACGTTACCCCGGACGAGGCCAAGGTTTGGGGCATGCAGGGCGGCAGTGAGCTAAAGGTGTTCGATACGGACTGCGGGAAGATCGGGATACTGATCTGTTACGATTCGGAGTTCCCGGAACTAAGCCGGATCCTGGCGGACGAGGGCATGGACATCCTCTTTGTCCCCTTCCTCACCGATACGCAGAACGGGTATTCGCGGGTGCGCAATTGCGCCCAGGCCAGGGCCATAGAGAACGAGTGTTACGTGGCCATTGCCGGTAGCGTCGGAAACCTGCCGAATGTACACAATATGGACATCCAGTTTGCACAGTCCATGGTATTCACGCCCTGCGACTTTGCCTTCCCTACCAACGGCATCAAGGCGGAAGCCACGCCCAATACGGAGATGATCCTGATCGCCGACCTGGATATCGACTTGCTTCGTGAACTGCACCAATTCGGGAGCGTACGAAACCTCAAAGACCGGAGGAAGGATCTGTTTGAGCTACGCAAGAGATAACCTTCCCCGGATCCGACCTCAGGACGAACATTCAATGAACAACCAATATGAACCAACTCAACCAATCCATTGAAAGCCACTATTTAAAAGCGGGGCTGTACGAGGACATCCTCAGCCGACTTGGCGAAATGGGCAAGGTTCCCGGCAACATCACCCGGGAAGATATTGCCGGCGTAGATGAATTCCATGTGCGCGGAGCCGAGGTTTCCAGGGAACTGGCTGCATCAGTTGACCTTACGGACCGCACGGTCCTCGACATTGGCTGCGGCCTGGGCGGACCCTGCCGGATGCTGGCGGATACCTACAACTGCAGGGTCACGGGTATTGACCTCAGCGCTGAATTTATCCGGACCGCATCCAAATTATCCGAGTTGGTTAGCCTCGGCTCCAAAACCCGCTTTGTACAGGGGGATGCGGCGGCCCTCCCCTTTCCGGACGCCACGTTTAACGTGGTCTGGACCCAGCACGTGCAGATGAACGTACCGGACAAACAGCAATTTTATGCGGAGGCCAACCGCGTACTACGACCCGAGGGGTATTTCATGTACTACGACATCCTGAAAGGCAAAGGAGAACCCGTGACCTATCCCATGCCGTGGGCCAGCACTGCCGACCAAAGTTTCCTGTTCACCAACAGGGAGTTGGACCGGATCCTTACGGGCCTGGGCCTCCGAAAGGTCTCAACAAAGGATCAAACCCGCGCCGGTATCGCTTTTTTTGAAGGCTTACTGGCAAAAATAAAGGCCTCCGGACCGCCCAAGATCGGCCTGAATGTTTTGATGGGAGAAACTACCAAACCCAAACTCATGAACCTGCTGGCGCATCTGAAAAGCGGCGCGCTGATGCTGGAGAGCGGAGTGTATCAGAAATAAGCACGCATTAAGCCCGGCATCCCCCTTCCCAAACCGGAAAACCGACGGTTTTTACGTACATTAAACCCAGGGAGTCCCGCGCATCCAACACAAGTTTCGGCAATGATCAATTTTTTCAGAGGCTTACGGCGACGGTTGCTTGCTGAAAATAACGTCAGCAGATACCTGCTCTATGCGGTCGGGGAAATCATCCTGGTGGTGATCGGGATCCTGATCGCCCTGCAGATCAACAATTGGAACCAGGACCGGCTGGACCGGAACGAGGAGCAGAATTACTACAGGAATATCAAAAGACAATTGACCGAGGACCAACATGGGATCATCGGTTCTGTTGACTACAACAATCTGTATCTGGCGCAGTATGGATATGCCACCGGTATTATTGCCCAAAACGACCGGACCGCCGTCGATACACTGGCAAAGATCACGTTGAACCTGATGAAAACCTCCGATTTTCACCGCCAAAGCAATATCTACGAGTCCCTGGTGAACAGCGGGGAGATCAAGCTGCTCAGGAACCAGGAAATCATCGAAGGACTGCAACGCCTGGAGGAAACTTATATCTACATGAACAAGCTGGAGGAGACCCATTCCCAGGCGGTCATGACCTTTATCGTCCCAAGGATCGTAGGTACGATCAGGGTTATGGATATGACCGTCGAGGACCAGGATCGGATGTACACCTCCGAATTTCAAAACCAGTTTACCCTGCTATCCACTCTGATGGTGGAAAAGAATGAAATCTACACAACGGCATTGGACCGAATTGAAACCCTGAACGATTTGATTGACGCAGCGTTGGGATCGGATGCCCAATGACCGGTGAAATTTCCCTACCTTAAACCCACCTGATCGTCCGGTATTCCACGAGCAGGATTGATTTTCCAATTAACTCACAACTCTATGAAATCAAAAACCATCCTCCTTTTCCTTGGCGCTGTCGTATTGATTGCGAGCAGCTGGTTGCCAGCCAATGAAGAAGCCGTTTCCGATGACAAAGGCATGATCAAGATAACCATCCTGTATCCGAACGGCGAAGGCAAGACCTTTGACATGGATTACTATGCCACCAGTCATATGCCCATGGTGGCTGAACTGATGGGCGATGCCATGAAAGGATTCGCCATCGACAAAGGCATTGCCGGGCGCACCCCGGAGGATGCTATTCCTTATCTGGCCATCGGTTACCTGTATTTTGACTCCCTGGAAGCTTATGGGGAAGCCTTTGGACCCGTTGCGGAACAAATCGTCAACGATGTCCGGAACTACACCAATATCGAGCCCGTGGTTCAGGTGAGCGAGGTGCTCAAATAACCCCACTCTGCAGACTGTGACCTTGCGAATAATTATCTCGCTGCTCCTTTTGGCAACTGCACAGCAATGCCTGTCGCAACGGCTGGAAGTGAGTTCCAATGGCCGTTTTCTGGTGACGGAAGATGGCAAACCATTCTTTTGGCTGGCCGATACAGCCTGGGAATTGTTTCATCGGTGCAACCGGGATGAAGCAGCTCTATATCTGGAAAAGCGCGCTTCGCAGGGATTTAACGTGATCCAGGCGGTGGCCCTGGCAGAGTTGGATGGCCTTGGGGTCCCTAATCCCTACGGCCATGTCCCCCTGAGGGAAAATGACCCCCAACAACCGAATGACGCTTATTTTGAACATGTGGATTACATCATCCGGAAGGCGGACGAACTGGGGCTTTATATCGCTCTGCTGCCCACCTGGGGAGACAAAGTAAATACAAAGAGTTGGGGCATTGGCCCCGAGGTTTTCAACCCAAAAAATGCGTATGCCTTCGGGAGCTGGATAGGTAACCGGTACCGCGACTGTGACAATATCATCTGGATCATTGGCGGAG
>JBNKHB010000239.1:0-3986 GCA_050290125.1 Robiginitalea sp. | reverse complement strand
CTGACCTATAAGGGCAGCGACAATGAACTGCACCGGCCGGTGATGATCCACCGGGCGCCCTTTGGCAGCATGGAGCGCTTTGTGGCGCTGCTCCTGGAACACACCGGCGGCAACTTCCCGCTCTGGCTGACGCCCGAGCAGGCTATCGTCTTGCCCGTCAGTGAAAAGCATGAAAAATATGCTGAAAAAGTTTTAAAATCCCTGGAAAATCACGAAATTCGCGCCCTCTTGGATGCCCGCAGTGAGACCGTGGGGAAAAAGATACGGGAAGCGGAAATGGCCAAATACCCGTTCATGATCATAGTGGGAGACCAGGAGATGACCGACGGTACGATTTCGGTTCGCAGGCACGGGGGTGACGACCTCGGTTCCATTACCACGGAGGCACTCGCAGACTTGGTAAGCACCGAAATTAATAGTACCTTAAAGTCGTTTTAATACGTTTAATTTAAACTATTTAGCCATAGCAATACGAAGAAGATTCAAGCCTAGACCCAGGAGGGAAAACAAGAACCCTCACAACATTAATGAGAAGATTGGAGCCACCAAAGTGCGGCTGGTGGGCGACAATGTTGAGATGGGCGTTTACGGTATTCGCGAAGCCCGCGAGAAGGCCGAGGAGTTAGGCCTGGATCTGGTTGAAATTTCCCCCACGGCAGAACCGCCCGTCTGCAAGATCATGGACTATAAAAAGTTCCTGTACGAGCAGAAGAAACGGGATAAGGCCATGAAGGCCAAGGCCACCAAAGTGGTGGTAAAAGAGATCAGGTTCGGACCCAACACGGACGACCACGATTACGATTTTAAAAAGAAACACGCGGAGAAATTCCTCAAGGACGGCGCCAAATTAAAGGCGTATGTGTTCTTTAAAGGCCGCTCCATCGTGTACAAGGATAAAGGGGAAATTCTGTTGCTCCGCCTCGCCCAGGACCTGGAAGATTACGGGAAGGTGGAACAGATGCCCAAACTGGAAGGCAAGCGGATGACCATGTTCCTTGCCCCCAAGACAAATAAGAAATAAACGAGGATAGCACCTTAACATTCAACAAAGCAGCGAGAGATGCCTAAGATGAAGACCAAGTCCAGTGCCAAGAAGCGGTTCAAGCTAACCGGCAGTGGCAAGATCAAGAGAAAGCACGCTTACAAGAGCCATATCTTGACCAAGAAATCAAAAAAGAGAAAACTCCGCCTGACGCACTCCACATTGGTCCACACGTCCGATGAGGATAGCATCAAGGAGCAGTTGCGGCTTAAATAAGCTGCAACCGGTAGTCGTTTAACCCTGGAGCCAGGCCTTTAAAAGTGTTCGATTAGCGGACCGCCTGCTACAAAAAACAACAGAAAATGCCAAGATCAGTAAATTCAGTTGCCTCACGGGCCCGTCGCAAAAAAGTGATGAAGCAGGCCAAAGGCTACTACGGAAGACGGAAAAACGTCTGGACCGTAGCAAAGAACGCGGTAGAAAAGGCGATGGTATACGCCTACAGAGACCGCAGGAACAAAAAACGCAACTTCCGCGCCCTTTGGATCGCCCGTATCAATGCCGGCGCCCGTTTGCACGGAATGTCCTACTCTCAGTTCATGGGGAAGGTTAAAGCCAATAACATAGAGCTGAACCGCAAGGTGCTCGCCGACCTGGCCATGAACCACCCGGAAGCTTTCAAAGCGATCGTAGAGAAAGTAAAATAGAAAAGCGAGGCGCTATCCCGCTTAGAAGCCCCGGCCCGAAAGCGCCGGGGTTTTTTTATTCCCCCTGAAGGGTCAGGACCAGGCTCCTGCCGCTGGCCGCATTGCGGTGTTCGCAGAGGTAGATCCCCTGCCAGGTACCCAGGTTCAGGCGACCGCCGCTTACCGGCAACTGCAACGAACACCCCAGCAAGGCTGCCTTGATGTGGGCCGGCATATCATCCGGACCCTCCAGCGTGTGCTGGTAATACGGGGCGTTTTCGGGGACCATGCGGTTCATATGCCGTTCAAAATCCCCGCGGACCGTGGGGTCTGCGTTCTCATTCAGGCACAGGCTGGCCGAAGTATGTTTAATGAATACATGCAGCCACCCTGTACGGATCCCCGCCAGTTCTGGGATTTGAGACGCCACCTCGCGGGTGATCAGGTGAAATCCCCTGGGTTTGGCCGCCAGCCGGATTTCTCGTTGGATCCAGGTCATCTATTAAATTAGGATTAAAGTTTGGGCTCCGGGCACCTAATGTATGAAGAAAAAATACCTTTGCGCCTATAATTGCACTGCATGGACTTGACAAACGTACGCATGGTCGTCACCGATATGGACGGCACCCTGCTGAACCCGCAACACGAGGTAAGTGAACGCTTCTATGAGCTTTTTGAGGCGCTTTCCGCCAAAGGGATCCGCTTTGTGGCGGCTAGCGGCAGGCAATACCAGAGCATCATCGATAAACTGGGGTCCATTGCGGACCGCCTGGTCATCATAGCGGAAAACGGGGGGTTCGCCATGGAAAACGGCACCGAGCTCCTCTCCACCCCGCTACCTTCCGACTTGCGCAAGCGGGTGTTGCAAACGCTGCATCCCGTCCCGGACGTATACCCGGTGCTCTGCGGCAAGGAAAATGCCTATGTACGCGGGCATTCGGAACGCTTCCTGGACAAGTTGCGGGAATACTACAGCGATTTTGAGGTGTTGGACGACCTCTCCGCCCACCAGGGGGAAATCATGAAAATTGCGGTGTACCACTTTGAAAGCTCCGAAAAATATATTTATCCCCGCGTGCGGGATTTTGAATCGGAACTAAAGGTGAAGGTTTCCGGTGAAAACTGGGTGGACCTCTCCCACAAGGACGCCCACAAGGGCCACGCCCTGGGAATCATCCAGGAGCGACTGGGGATCGGGCCGTCCCAGACCATGGTCTTCGGGGATTACAACAACGACCTGGAAATGCTCGCCATGGCGGAGTACAGCTTTGCCATGGCCAATTCTCATCCCAATGTGTTGAAGGCGGCGCGCTACCGTACGCTGAGCAATGAAGAGTTGGGAGTGGAACGGGTGCTGGAACAGCTCCACGCCCAGCTTTAGTGTCCTGTCAACCCTGTTTTGTCAGGACACTAGGTCTTCTGCTTCTTTTTACGTGCTGCCGGAAAGAGCACGTTGTTTAAAATAAGCCTGTATCCCGGGGAATTCGGATGCAATTCCAATTCGGTCTTGGGGTCACCCACCCGGTGCTGGTAGTCTTCCGGGTCGTGCCCGCCGTAGAAGGTGAAAAAACCCCTGCCCTTGATGCCGTGGATATACCGGGCCTCCCCGTTGATCCGGTTCTCGCCCAGTACCAGTACCGTGGGTTTTACCTGTGACCGCGTGAACGCCGTGGTTTGTCCCATAAAACCCTTCACCAGGGCCGTATGGTTCTGGCAGAGCATGGTAGGCACGGGATCCCATTTGGCCGAGAAATCCATCAGGGTAAAGTAATCGGACTCCCGCGGTACGTTTTCACGCTTATTGGTCATATCTATGGATGAGAATTCGTAGCGCAGGGGGTTTCGCTCAAGGGTAAAACCGGTAAAGGCAAAGGTCTTCCCGTAATCGATATACTGCTGATAGTTGGCATCGGAGGGATCCCCGTCGAACATGGGTTCGCAGATATCCACCCCCTCGGCCGCCAGGGCAATATCGAAACTGTCCGTTGCGGAGCACATGGCAAACATAAAGCCGCCCCCGATCACGTAATTACGGATTTTCTGAGCCACCGCCCCCTTGGCCTCCGATACCTTGGCGTAGCCCAGGCGTGCCGCCAGGGCTTCGGCTTCCCGCTTGCCTTCGATGTACCAGGGCGCCGTCCGGTATGCCCCGTAAAACTTGCCGTACTGCCCGGTAAAATCTTCGTGGTGCAGGTGTAGCCAGTCGTACAGCGCCAGTTTATCGTCCAGTACCTCTTCGTCGTAAACGGTTACATAGGGAATTTCGGCATAGGTGAGCACCATGGTCACCGCATCGTCCCACGGCTGGTTGTCCTTTG
>JBNKHB010000238.1:0-3997 GCA_050290125.1 Robiginitalea sp. | reverse complement strand
AGGCTGTCCACTTCCAGGCCCTCCAGGCTGTCGACTTCCAGACCGGCCAAACTGTCGGTTTCCAGGCCACTCAAACTGTCCGCTTCCAGACCGGCCAGGCTGTCAGCCACCGCAGTTCCCAGGCTGTCGGCCACCGCGGTTCCCAGGCTGTCCTTTTCCGGCAGCGAAATGATCTCGCCCTGCAATTCGGTGGTATCCACGGCTGTTGCGGCCCCTACGCGAGTGCGGATGTTGCGTGAGAACGCTGCGGCCAGCCGGTAATTATAATCGCGAATGGAATCGATATCCTGGGCCAGGCGGCCCACGTTCTTCATCCGGTCCGTCTCCACATTCCGATCCGCTTCCAGGTCTTCCATATTGTCCGGAAGGGCGATGTTCATTACGTAAGTATCAAAATCGGCTTTCGCAAAGGGAAACTGGTTGTCCGAGGTGCCCGACTTCCCGGTCACGTCGTGGTAGTAATATCCGTCGTTCAGGACCAGCTGGATGATCTCGGACCCTTCCTCGCTGATCAGTTCACCACCGGAGGCCTTGATCACGGTTACGTTCTTTTGCAGGTTGGATTTTTCGTGGATGACCACATTCTCCAGGAAACGGTCATTCTCGCCGTACTTACGGTCCACCTTAATGCTCCTGCCCTCAAAATCGGAGAAAACGCCCTCGGTGATCACGGCTGCAGGCTTGAGGGTAGCGATGTTGCGGCGAAGGTTGTAGATCTTCTGCTCGGAGATCGGGATCACCGTATTGGCAAAATAGAAGGTCAGGATCCCCAGTAGGCTGACAAAGACGATAAGCGTACGCATGGAACGCTGCAGCGAGATGCCCGAGGCCTTCATGGCCGCAAACTCGTAATTTTCAGCAAAGGTTCCGAAGGTGAGGATGGAGGAGAGCAGTACGGTGAGCGGCAGCACCTTCTCCGTCAGGTTCGGCATCAGGTAAAACAGGAACTTGAAAATGATGATGAGGTCCAGGCCCTTCCCTGCCAGGTCATCTATAAAAAGCCAGATGGTCTGGAAGATGAAGATGAACATCAGGATCACGAACGAACTGAAAAAGTTGGAGAGGAACCTTTTCAGGATGTATTGATCAAGTATGCGCAAGACCCTTAGTTTCTGATGATGTAGTACCCATCGTCCTGGTACTTCTGCTCGTCAAAGGTAAATAAGGAATTCGACAGCGGCTGATCCGTTTTAAAAGAATTAACAGTAATGGTCGTCTGGGTCCCGTTCTTGCCGGTTTCGATGAGTTTGTAAATATGTTTGGTCTCCACATCGATGCCCAGCAGGATGGAGGCCACCTCCGCATTGGAGTCGATGGGCGTGAGTTTTACATACTGGACCTTGCGGCCTTGTACGTTTTGAAGGATGTCCCAGGCATAGTTGTGGCCTTCCCGGTAAAACGTGAGCATCTTGGACGGGCTCACCGTACCCGGATCATCGCTTTTATCCTCAATGGTCACTTCTTCGTTTTCCGGTACCACCGTGTATACCTTATTGCCGTCGTAGAGCTGCTTGGCCCCCATATAGTTGAGGACGTACTTGTCGCCCTTCAGGGTCAGGTCCCCTCGCGTTTCCTGCTTTACGTCGGCTTCGGCGTTGTAGAGGTCGAATTTGAAGTCCACAAAGATGTTGTCATACCCCTTGACCTTGCCGTAGACGTCGTCCAGCAGGGCTTTTGCCTTGGCGGATTCCTGCGCCCGGGCGCCAGCGGCTACCATAAGTGCCGCAAACAGGAAGAGAATTCTGAATTTCATGCGTTTCAATTTGTTTCGTTTCTAAGTAATTGGTCCAGCGATGCAATGTCCGGAACCAGCACTTGCCGGGCCTTGCTGCCTTCAAAAGGCCCCACGATCCCGGCGGCCTCCAGTTGGTCGATGATCCGGCCCGCCCGGTTATACCCCAGTTTGAGCTTGCGCTGGATGAGCGAAGCGGAACCCTGTTGGGCGGTCACGATCACCTCGGCAGCTTCCCGGAACATGTCGTCGCGTTCCTCAATACTGTAATCAATCCCCGTGCCAGAGTCTTCACCCACATATTCCGGAAGTAAATGCGCATCCGGGTAGCCGCGTTGCGACCCGATATACTCCGTGATCTTGGCTACTTCCGGGGTGTCCACAAAGGCGCATTGCAGGCGGATCGTATCATTGCCCTGGGTAAAGAGCATGTCGCCCCGCCCGATCAGCTGATCGGCGCCCTGGGCATCCAGGATGGTGCGGGAATCGATCTTGGAGGTTACCCGGAATGCGATCCGCGCCGGGAAATTTGCCTTGATCAGCCCGGTGATTACATTCACCGAAGGCCGCTGGGTGGCGATGATCAGGTGGATCCCGATGGCCCGCGCCAACTGGGCGAGCCGAGCGATGGGGGTTTCCACTTCCTTTCCAGCCGACATGATCAGGTCTGCGAATTCGTCGATCACCAGCACAATATATGGCAGGTACCGGTGGCCTTCGTTCGGATTGAGCTTGCGGGCCTTGAATTTGGTGTTGTATTCCTTGATGTTCCTTACCAGGGCGGTCTTCAGCAGCTCATAACGGTTGTCCATCTCTATGCAGAGGGAGTTGAGCGTGTGGATCACCTTGGTGTTGTCCGTAATGATCGCCTCCTCCGAATCCGGCAACTTGGCCAGGAAATGCCGCTCGATCTTATTGTAGAGGGTGAGTTCCACTTTCTTGGGATCCACCAGGATGAACTTCACCTCGGCCGGGTGTTTTTTGTACAGCAGTGAGGTGAGGATGGCATTGAGCCCTACGGATTTTCCCTGCCCCGTGGCGCCGGCCATCAAGAGGTGGGGCATTTTGGCCAGGTCTACCACAAAGGTCTCGTTGCTGATGGTCTTGCCAAGGGCAATGGGCAGCTGCATCTCCGCATTCTGGAATTTCTTGGAGGCGATGACCGAACGCATGGATACCACCGTTGGATTCTTGTTCGGCACTTCGATCCCGATGGTGCCCTTACCAGGGATGGGAGCGATGATCCGGATACCCAGGGCGGCCAGGGAGAGCGCTATGTCGTCCTCCAGGTTCTTGATCCGGGAGATGCGGATCCCCGCCTCGGGGACGATCTCATATAGCGTAACGGTAGGACCTATGGTGGCCTTGATCTGCGCGATGCCGATCTTGTAATTGCGCAGCGTCTCCACGATCTTGTTCTTATTCTCCTCCAGCTCCTCCTGGTTGATGGTGATCCCGCCGGAAGCCCCATGGGTATCCAGCAGGTCCATATGCGGGAACTTGTATTTGGACAGTTCCAGGGTAGGGTCGAACTCACCGAAGTCCGAGACCAGCTTGTGTGCTTTCACGTCGGCTTCATCCGGTTCTTCCTCCCGCTGGGCGATCTCGATCTCCAGCTTTTGTTCCGGTTCGGTATCCTTTGCGGCGGATTTTGCCGGTGCCTCGGGGGCATCTGCCGTGGCGTCTTCAAGCACGGGGATGTCCTGCTTGTGGGTATACGGGTCGGGTTCGGGCTCCGGTTCTTCCTCCTCGTTAACGTTCAGGTATTCGGTTGCGGGGACTTCCTCGCCCGGGGTTCGGCGCTTGGGCCGCAGTGCGTCCCAGTTACGACGAATGGCCGCTCCGATGGCCTGGGGATTAAAGTCGAACAGCCGTACCAGGATGACCAGGAGTCCGAAAACCAACAACAGGAGCACGCCGATCTTACCGGTATAGTCCTGCAGGAAGTCATTCATTTCGTACCCGATCTGCCCGCCGAGCAGCGGTTGCTGGGCGGCAAAGAAGCCCAGGCTGATCGAAAACCAGATCAGCAGTACCAGGCCCCATATCCATTTGGATACCAGTCCCTTGACCGGGATCCCGAGAAAGAAGTACAAACCGGTGAGGCACATCAGCGCCGGCAGCACGAAGGAGGCCAGGCCAAAGCCCTTGTACATGATAAAATGGCTTACGGCCGCCCCGAATTTATTCAGGAGGTTTTCCGCTTCGCGGTTTCGGTCCGCAAATTGAGATAAAAGGCTCTGATCATCCTGCCAGTTAAAGTAA
>JBNKHB010000237.1:0-4012 GCA_050290125.1 Robiginitalea sp. | reverse complement strand
TATGACCGGGGGCATTTGTGTCCGGCCGGCGACCGACGCTACTCCGAAGCGGCCTATAATCAAACCTTTTACACAAGCAACATCAGCCCGCAGGACCCGGAATTCAATGCGGGCCTCTGGAATGACCTGGAAATGCAGGTGCGGCGCTGGTGCAAACGCTATGGTACGCTTTACGTCATTACCGGCGGGGTGCTGGAGAGGGGCCTTCCGGAAATCGGGGACGAAGACGTAAGCGTGCCGCGCTGGTTCTATAAGGTGGTTATCCGTAGTACTGGCCAAGAGCTGGAGGTGATCGGATTCCTGATGCCGAATCGTCCCGCTGCGGGTCCTTTAACCAGTTTTAGTGTGCCCCTGGACCGGATTGAGGAACAAACAGGTCTGGACTTTTTCCCCGGCCTGGCTGCGGAGGAACAGGATCATCTGGAATCGGAAATGCATCCGGCCCGATGGGATTTCTAGGTCCATTCGTTGAGCCGGTTCGCATCCAGTCGCAGGAAAATAAAAAGCAGCAAGCTGAAGCCCAGTAAACCGGAACCGCCATAGCTAAAGAAGGGCAGGGGGATGCCGATGGTGGGCAGTACCCCGATCACCATCCCGATATTGATGAAGTAGTGGATAAGGATGATGGAGATCACGCCGTAACCGTACATGCGGCTAAAGGGGTTCTTTTGTCGCTCCGCCAGGTATACCAGTCGCAAGAGGAGTATCGTAAAGAGGACCACCACGGTAGCCGTACCCACAAAACCCCACTCTTCCCCGACGGTG
This sequence comes from Robiginitalea sp., assembly GCA_050290125.1. Classification (GTDB taxonomy): domain Bacteria; phylum Bacteroidota; class Bacteroidia; order Flavobacteriales; family Flavobacteriaceae; genus Robiginitalea. Next base: position 3,247 of record JBNKHB010000237.1, on the reverse strand, counting down.
GTAAAGATGTAGTCGGTATCCTGCTCCGGAACAAAGTCCCCTTTGGTGCGGGTGCCTTCCAAAAACCCCTTCCCGAAAAAGCCGCCGGATTCGATGGCTTTCTCCGACTGGTAGGTATTGTAGCCGATCGTCTTACGGATCTCTTCCAGTTTCTGGGGGTCCTTTTCCAGTCGCAGCCACAAGCTGAACCGGTCGCGGTGGCGCTGTTCGAATACGTTCTGGAACACAAAATTTACCGACAGCGAAAAGACGATGGCAGCCGTGTATAACCCCAGGATCGGCAGCACCGGCATCTTGTAGGACGGCTTTTTTACCATATAAAAGATCAGGATCAGCAAGCCGATACCGATCCCTACCCAGACCGTACCGAACATGAGGGTGGTAATAAAGATCAGGATGGCCAACACGGCCAGGCCCAGGTACCAGAGCGGCAGGCCCTCCCGGAAGAGCACAAAGATCAGGGAGAAAAAGACCAGGGCGCTGCCGGGATCCGGTTGCGGGATGATCAGCAGGGCCGGCAGTACAATGATGCCGATAGCGTATAGCTGGTCCTTCCGTCGCTTGATATCCGTTTGGATGTCACTCAGGTATTTGGCTAGTGCCAGGGCGGTGGCGGTCTTGGCGAATTCGGATGGCTGCAGGTTAAAGAAGCCGAGTCCGTACCAGGAGGTGGCCCCGGCTATGGTCTTTCCAAAAAGGAACAGGCCCAGCAGCAAAAGCAGGGATCCGATATAAAAGACGCTGGAAAAGCGCTCGTAGTAATTGGCTTCCAGCGCCATCACCAGAATGATCACCCCCAGGCTAAGCGCGATAAAGATCAGCTGTTTCCCGTAGCGCAGGCTTGGGTCCAGAATCGAACCCTGCCCGTCATTGAAAGTGCTGGAATAGATGTTGACCCATCCGATGGCTACCAACAGAAAGAAAATGAATACGGAGATCCAGTCCATCCTTCTAAGGACGCTCCTACCAGACATACTCGTTGATCTCAAATTCCTCCCCGCTGAAAGGCTTGGCGTATTCGTGCTCCAGGGTTTTCTCCAGCATCCGGCGCTCCAGATCCTTGCGGGTAATTTCCCCTTTCAGGTATTTTTCGATGAGCAATGAGGCGATGTGCCCGGCATATCGGGCGCCGTAATACCCGTGTTCGATATATACGGCCAGCGCGATCTTGGGATTCTCCACCGGGGCGAAGGCCACGAAGAGGGAGTGGTCCGTAAGCTGGGTGCGGACGCTGTCTATGATGGTGTAATTCTCCACGGTACCCGTCTTTCCGGCAATCTCCACCCCCGGGATCTGCAACCATTTGGCCGTCCCTTTGTGGTATACGTCCGCCATCCCCCGGATCACCGGTTCAAAGTGCTGGGGGTCCACGGTAGTGTATTTCTTTTCGGTGTAGCGGGGATCGTCTACATCCTGCCCGCCTACCTGCTTGATCACATGAGGGGTGTAGTAATAGCCGCGGTTGGCAATGGCAGCCGTCATATTCGCCAGCTGGATAGGGGTAGCCGAAACCTCTCCCTGCCCGATGGCATTTGAAATGATGTAGGTGGAGGTCCAGCGGCCGTCCCCATATGCGCGATCGTAGTATTCCTTACCCGGGATGTGGCCTTTCCGCCCGGTAGGCAGGTCGTACCCGAGGTAGTCGCCCAGGCCAAAACTGTGCATATGCCTTTCCCAGCTATCCTGCGCCGCATCCGTCGTTTCGAAATTCTCGTAAAACTTTCTGAAGGTTCCCGCAAAATAGGCATTGCAGGACCGGTAGATCCCGCTGTTCATGGTGCGTAGCCCGCCTCCGCAATGGCACCCGCGTTTCTTGTTGCCCACGTAGAATCCGTTGTAACACTGGAAGGTCGTTTCCGGAGTGATGGCGCCTTCCTGTAAGGCCACCAGGGCATTCAAGGTTTTAAACGGGGAACCCGGGGATGGCTCGGCCAGGATGGAACGGTCCCAGGTAGGTCTCGAAATGGTATCGTTATGCAGTTTGCTGTAGTTGCGGGAACGCTCCCGGCCAACCAACAGGGCTGGATCGTAGGTTGGGCCCGAGATCATGGCGAGGATCTCCCCGGTAGCCGGTTCGATCGCCACAATGCCGCCGCGCTTGCCGTGCATGAGCTGCTCGCCGTATTCCTGCAATTCCTTGTCCAGGGTGATCCGGATCTCGGTGCCGGGTTCGGGTAGCGTATCCAGGGTGCCGTTCTTATAGGGCCCGATGTCCCGGTTAAACCGGTCTTTCTGGATCATCTTCACGCCCTTCCGGCCCCGTAGCAATTCCTCGTATTGTTTTTCTATACCGGTACGCCCGGTGAGTTCCCCCTGCTCATAGTACGGATTGCGTTTGATTTCCCATTCGTTCACCTCGCTGATATAACCAAGGACGTTGGCCCCGGCCGGGGTCTTGTAGTCGCGCAGGGATCGCTTCAGGATATAGAAGCCCTTGTACTTGCGCATCTTCTCCTGCAGGCCGGCGTAATCTTCCTTGGACAATTGCGGGACCAGTACCGAGGGCAACCTCGGGGAGTACACCCGGGCCTTGCGGAGTTGCTCCACAAAGCGGTCTTTGGTGATCCCGAGCAGCGAACAAAATTCCAGGGTGTCCAGCGGCTGTACTTCGCGCGGGATGACCATGACGTCGTAAGCCGGTTGGTTGGCCACCAGCAATTCCCCGTCGCGGTCGTAAATATAGCCGCGCTCCGGATAGTCGTAAACGATCTTGATAGCAGGGTCTTCCAGGATCTGGTCAGCAGAGAAGCTGAAGAGTTGCAAATAGGACAATCTTCCGATAAAGGTGACCCCTATCAGGATGATGATGGAAGAAAGTACCAGTTTTTTCATTGTGTCCGCCCCGAAAATTACCTGTGGATCATTCTTTGCGGACAGCAAAGAGGGATACCAGCAGGATGGAAAAAACAAAGGTGCCCAGGCCGTTGAGGAACACCCGTTTCAAAATTAATAGCAAATTGGTCAAACTAAAAATTTCGAGGGTATAGAATACCAGGTGGTGCACCACTATTAATAACGCCAAAAACGTTATTTGTTGTACCCGGGTGGAGTTGGAAATCCTGAAATTCTGAAACTCCAGGTTTACCCCGAACACAAAGCGCATCAGCGGGAATCTCAATGCCGCCGCGGTAAGGGTGGCAGCCGTGTGCATGGCCATGGTGTCGGAAAAGAGGTCTATGGCGAACCCGAGGGCAAAGGCAACGGCGATGAGCAGCGTACGGTTTTCCCGGACCGGATACCAGTACAG
>JBNKHB010000236.1:0-4102 GCA_050290125.1 Robiginitalea sp. | reverse complement strand
CCCGGGCCGGAACCAACCGTAAAAGTCGGGCGCAGCGGACCCGGTAGGCACGTACAGGATCTCCCGCTCCGAATCGAGGGCCATCCCGGCCCAGTTGTTTGCAGCCCCTACGACCGGGTTGTTCCGGATGTTTGGGTCGCCCCAGGTATCACTGCCCGCCTCTTCGGGCTGAGGCAGGGTATGAAAACCCCATTCCAACGCGCCGGTCCGGACGTCGAATGCCATTATATCGCCGGGAGCGGCCCCCGTGCCTTCGGACACGCGCAACGGCATGATGATAAGATCCTTGTAAATGGTCCCCGGGGTGTTGGAAATAACGAACTTCTCCCGGGCATTCCCGGGCATTCCTGAACGCAGGTCGATCCTGCCCCCCTCTCCAAATGTCGGGATCGGCTTGCCGGTGGCAGCATCCAGCGCCCAAAGGTCGGACCCCATGGTGTATAGAATGCGCCGGTCGTCTCCGGATTCCCAATAACTCAATCCGCGGCTGGTGGAATGCCAGACCTTAAGTGAATCCCCGAACACCCAAAGTTCTTCCCCGGTCCGGGCGTCCAGCGCAAATGCCCGGAGCGCGGCGGAAACCCCGTACAAAACACTGTCGATCACCAGGGGATTCATCTGCATCTGGCCAAAATCCGCACTTTCGTATTCCCAGGCGACCTGTAGCCGCGATACGTTGTCGGGCCTAAATGCCTCCAGGGTGCTGAAGTGGCTCCGCCCGGGATCGCCCAGGTAGGAACGCCAGGACTTGTAAGCAGGGTTATCGGAAGTTACCGGGCCGCCTTCCCCGCATGCGGAAAGCACCACCAGAAGCAGCGCCGAAACACAAGAAACAAAGCGATTGCGCATAAGAAACAACAAGTTCGCTTAAAAATAGCAATAATACCCCATTCCCTCGCCTGGTTCAGGCAAGGCCAAAGAGCCGCTTTCCAATGCTGCGGACGGCCGGGTAGTAGGATCGCCCAAAGAGGTTAAGGTGTACCAGGAGATAATAGAGCTGGTAAAGCTCCTGCCGGAGGTCGTGCCCGTGCTCGGGCGGACAGATTTCACAGTAGGCCGCGTAGAAGGAATCCGGGAAACCGCCGAACAACCGGGTCATGGCCAGGTCCACCTCCCGGTGCCCGTAATAAACCGCCGGATCGATCAGATAGGGCTCGCCGGAAGCCGCGATCAGGTAATTTCCACCCCAGAGGTCCCCGTGAAGGAGGGAAGGGGTTAGCGACGGCATCAGGTCGCGAATTCGGGCCTCCATTGCGGCTTGCCCCGGCACTTCCGACCCTTGCAGCAGGCCGTTGTTCCTGGCCAGCCTGTATTGTGGCGCCAGGCGCTTCCCGGCGTAGAATACCGTCCAGTCCCGGGTAAAACCGTTGGTTTGTGGCAAGCTGCCGATAAAATTGTCCGAGGCCCAACCGAAAGCCTTCCCCTGTTGCCCGTGTAATTGGGCCAGGCCGCGACCGAGGGCTTCTCCGGAAACTTTGGACGTCCCGGAAGCGTTGATAAATTCCATCAACAGGGCGGCGCCCCCGGGGAATTCACTGACCCCCAAAACAGAAGGGACACCAAGGGCCCTGGTCTCCGCAAGAGCACGGAGCCCTTCCGCTTCGGCCCGTAGCATGGCCGTGGCGGTTTCGCCCTCCAGCATTTTCAGAAAATACATATCTCCTGAAGTTTCCAGGCGGTAGGCCCGGGCGATATCTCCGCCGCCCACGGGCGTTACGGCCCGGATCCGGATCCCGAACTGCGCTTCCAGGGCCTCGGCTTCGGCCTGCCGCATTTAATTCAGGATTTCGGAGTAGCGCTGCGGGTCCGCCAGCACTTCCACAGCAGTGCGGATAGCCAGGTCTTTCTCCAGGTAGTAGTCATACAGGCCTTCGCGGTAGAAGTACCGTTTGATGATCTCGTCTTCGAGTTGCTTGCCGATCTCACCCCTGTACGCATTGAGCGCCTCGTATTTGCTCTCTCGGATATCGCCCAACAGCTTTTCGAAATCCGCTTCGATCGCCTCGTTGAACACGACCTCTTCCCGTTCGGAGAGCGCCTGCTGCAGGGCCTTCTCGGTCTTGGTCTCAAAGCTGAAACCGCTTTCGCTTACATGAGAGACAAATTGGGAATACAGGTCCGGGGTTAGGGTAAAAGCACCAGGCTCGTTCAGTTCGTGGTTGTAATAGTAATCGGTGGCGAAATCAAAGATCAGGTGGTTGTCCAGCAGGGCCCTGATCAGGTCGTTGGACTTCATATTGGCAATCTCTACGTCCGGCATCACCCCGCCGCCGTCGGTCACCTTCCGCCCGTTGCGTGTGGTGAATTCCCGGAATTCGGTATTCCGGACGGCTTTTCCGGATTCGTCCCGGTTCCAGTAGTCCAGGGACTGGATGCAACGCCCGGAAGGTGTATAATACCGGCTGATGGTCACTTTTAACTGGGTGCCGTAAGTTAGTTTCAGGGGGCGTTGTACCAGGCCCTTGCCAAAGCTCCGCGCCCCCAGGATCACCGCGCGGTCCAGGTCCTGCAAGCCGCCGGAGACGATCTCACTGGCCGAGGCGCTCTGCCCGTTCACCAGGATGGCCAAAGGGATCTCGGTGTCCACCGGCTGCCGCCGGGTACGGTATTCCTGGTTGAATTTTTTCACATTGCTCTTGGTGCTCACGATCAATTCGCCTTTGGGCACGAATAAGTTGGTGACGTTGATCGCTTCGGACAACAGCCCCCCCGGGTTGCTGCGCAAATCCAGCACGATGCGCTCGGCGCCCTGGTCTTTCAGGTCTTCGAGGGCCTCCCGGGTCTGGTCGGAGGCCTTGGAATTAAACCGGGACAGTACGATGTAACCCGTCTTATCGTCCGCCATGTGGTAATAGGGTACAGCGTCCACCTCAATGGCGCTGCGCGACACCTGGGCGGTAGCCGTTTGGCCCTGCCTCAGATAAGTTACAGAGACGGCGGAGTTCGTGGCGCCTTTCAGCAACTCGGTGGCGTCGTCCCGGAAATCGGCCACGGAGATATCGCCGATCTTAATGATCTCGTCCCCGGCTTTCAGGCCGGCCTGGTCCGCCGGATACCCTTTGTAGGGTTCAACGATCACCAGGCGGTCCTCGTAGGAACGCACCAGCGCCCCGATCCCGGAGTATTCCCCGGCATTGTTGATTTTATAGGCCTCCACGTCCTGTTCGTTCAGGAAAACCGTATACGGATCCAGGTCGTCCAGCATGTTCTTGATGGCCGTATCCATGAGCTCGGCGGGGTTGGTCTCGTCCACGTAATTCATGTTCAGCTCCTTGAACAGGGTGGTAAAGATTTCGATTTGTTTGGCGATCTCAAAGAAGTCGCTCTTAAAACTCGCGGTAGTCAGCAACAGGCCGGCCGCCAATACAGGCACCAGCAGCCTTTTTTTAAGCTTCATCGTCATGGGCGGTAACTTTAGAAAGCAGGGAGCGCATAGCCGCCTGCAAAGCCGCTAATTGCGGTAACTCGTTTCCAATGTATAAAAATACGAACGCAAAGCTTCCCTTCGTATTGTTAAAAAAAGCGGGCTTTTCAAGCCGGTATGCCTCCCGCATCAACCGCCGCACGCGGTTGCGGTGTACGGCCTTGCGAAACCGGCGCTTGGGCACTGCAAAGCCCGCCTGTGCGGCTACGGGCTCGGGCAACTCAGTTTTCAGGTAGTGCAGCACCAGGGGATAGGCTTTTGCGGATCTTCCACGCGCAAACACTTCTTCCCAAAGCCGTTGCCGGGAAAGCCGTTCGCGTTTGGGAAATCGAAAAGAGGCCATTGGCCAAAAATAACAAGGAGCGTCCTATTTTCGGGAGCGAAGGGATGATAATTATCATAAGAAACCATGGGCCCCACCCGTAACTTGCTGATTGATATTGCAGCACAAGGCTGCGCAACTCGTGCCTATGGGAAGTTTTTCCGTGAAAGCCCTGGACACCCCCGGGGAGCGGCAGCGCTATTTTCATCGCCTGCTTACCGATATCGAGGCCCTGGAACAAATGCTGGATCAGGGGCTCATTGCATCCAGCCCGTCCCACATTGGGGCGGAACAGGAATTTTGTCTGGTGGACGAGCATTGGGAACCCTCGGATAAGGCCGTTGAGATCCTGCCGG
>JBNKHB010000235.1:0-4107 GCA_050290125.1 Robiginitalea sp. | reverse complement strand
TTTTCCCTTTCTTCGATCCAGTCGATCACTTCCGGCCCGGGGCGATCGAATACAAAGAGGTCATAAGGAGGTTCCTGGTCTGCACCCATGATGCCGGTGGCCCGCAGGAGCTGCGTCCATCGCGATGCTGTTTCGCAGCCGGCCCGCCCGGGTTTAAAATGGCGGATGGCCGCCCGGAGCAGGCGTTCTTCCGGGGGCGCCCCCCGGTCTTTGGAACCGTAGAGCGTTCGGTCCAGAAAGTCATAGATAAAAGGGGAATGGATCCCGTGGCGGTTTTTGGCCCCACTCCAGAATAGCAGGCGATTTAAGAGGGTGATCATCAGATGCAAAGATAAGGGCTGGCCGGGGCTCAGCCTTCTTCAATGGCTGCCAATTCAAACCAACGACCGGTTTTATCCTCCAGTTCTGCCATCAAATCGGCCAGGTTCCTAGAGATCTCGTCGATCTGTTCCCCTTCCGTCTGCGGGTCGGCCAATGCAGCTTCCAGTCGGGCCTTTCGGGATTCAAGTTCAGAGATCTCACCCTCGAGCGCCTCGAATTCCCGCTGTTGCGCATAGTTGCGCTTGCCCTTACGGGCCCCTGTCTTTTCCTGAGGCTGTGCAGGTGCTTTCGCTTCTTTTGCAATCCCTTCTTCAACCTCGGCCTCCGAAAACATCCGGTAATCCGAGTAGTTCCCGGGAAAATCCCGGATGCCCCCCTTGCCGTCGAATACAAAGAGGTGGTCGGTGATCCGGTCCATAAAATAGCGGTCGTGCGAGACGATCAGCAGGGTTCCCGGGTAGTCCAGCAGGAAGTCCTCCAAAACCCCGAGGGTTGAGATGTCCAGGTCGTTCGTGGGTTCGTCCAGGATCAGGAAGTTGGGGTTCCCGATGAGCACGGTGCATAGCAGGAGCCGTTTGCGTTCACCCCCGCTGAGTTTCTCCACAAAATCGTATTGTGCCTTGCGGTCAAACAGGAAACGTTCCAGCAGTTGCTCCGCCGAGAGTTGACGCCCTTTTTTAAGAGGGATGTAATCCCCGAATTCCCGCAGCACGTCAATGACCCGCTGACCGGGATCGGGCGGATCGGCCATTTGGGTATAATAGCCGATCTTAAGGGTTTCGCCTCGCACCACTTTACCCGTGTCCGGCTCCGCATGGCCTGCAACCAGGTTCAGGAAGGTGGTCTTGCCGCTGCCGTTGGGTCCTATGAGGCCGATGCGTTCGCCGCGTCCGAAATTATAGGAGAATCCCGTGAAGAGCACTTTGTCCGGAAAGCTTTTGCCGACATTGTGCAGTTCCACCACTTTGGTGCCCAGCCGTTCCATGTTGATCTCCAGTTCCAGCTGGCGTTGCTGTTGCCTGGCCAGCGCCTTCTTTTTGAGCGATTCGAAGTCCGAGATGCGGGCCTTGGATTTGGTGGTCCTCGCCCTGGGCTGCCTGCGGATCCATTCCAACTCCCGTTTATAATGGGATTTGGTCTTTTGGGCCGTAACCGCGGCCACCGCCTCCCGCGCTTCCTTTTCTTCCAGATACCGCCGGTAGCCCCCTTTGTAGGAGGACAACATGCCGTTCTCCAGTTCGAGGATCTCATTGCATACGCGGTCCAGGAAGTATCGGTCGTGGGTGACCATCAGCAGGCTAATGGGCTGCGTTTCAAAATAGGACTCCAGCCATTCGATCATTTCCAGGTCCAGGTGGTTGGTGGGTTCATCCAGGATCAACAGCTCCGGCTGTTCGATCAGGGCATGTGCTAAAGCCAGGCGCCTGCGTTCCCCGCCGGAAAGATCGCGTACCCGCGCCTGTTTATCCGTAAGCTGCAGCCGCGTGAGGATCTGGGAGAAGCGGGTCTCCAGGTCCCAGGCTGCATTGCGCTCCATGGCGTCAAAGGCCCGCTGATAGGCTTTGGTGTCCTCCGGATTTGCCAGGGCCGCCTCATATGCGGCCAGGGTGCGTACCAGGTGGTTGTCCGTGGCGTACAGTGTTTCGGAAACAGTAAGCCCGGGATCCAGATTAGGATGCTGTTCCAGATATGCCAGTTTCAGGCCTTTGCGGTAAGTCACCTGGCCCTCGTCGGCTTGGTCCTTACCGGCCAGGATATGGAGTAAAGTAGATTTGCCGCTCCCGTTGCGGGCGATCAGCGCGATCTTCTGGCCTTGCTGGATGCCAAAGCTCAAACCGGTAAAAAGGCTTCGCTCTCCAAACGCTTTGGACAGGTTTTCCGCACTCAGCAGGTTCATGCCCCGTTTTTAAGTAAGCGGTTGAGGTAGGCGTACCGGATGGCCAGGGCAATCCAGACAGGGATGAGGATCGGACTGAAAGCCTGAAGCCCCGTGAGCCAAACCAGCGGGCAAATTGCCAGCAGAAGGAGCAGTAGCAAGATGTACCTGCGCCAGGGCGTATCCGGGACACGCGGGAGCATCCATTTCCAGGCGGCAAGGACGCTGAGCGGAAAGGCCCAGAGTATGTTGGCGTTCCAGACGGTTGCACTGTGGTCCGTCAGGAACCACAGGAAGGTGATCACTACACCGCAAAGGCCGGTGAGCAAAAGAAGAAAGAAATCCAACCAACGGCTGCGGCTGCCGTTCCGGAGGTCGATCCAGGTGATGGTCGCCGTAAATGCCAACAGGAGTAACATCCAGAACAGCGGAGCTGCCGTAAAATACGGCTGTACCTGCGGATGGTTCAGGTCCAGGATCAGCCGTTCCCGTTTGACCAGCGGTTGTCCGGATAGCAGCGAGTTATCCATTTGCAGGCGGACGAATTCCGGGAGGAACATATATTCCTCGGGTTCCGCGTCGCGGTCGATCACGCCGCCGAGGGCCAGATCGATGCCAAAACTGGACCAGGAGTTGCGGTGCAGATTGCGCTGTATCAGGTCCCGAAAACTGTTTGAGCCCGTCAGGTGGTCCGGCCGAAATTCCAGGTCGGGGCCCAGGACCGCCCGCAGGACTTCGGGGATCTTGGTGGCGCAATTCTCAAACAGGAAATCGTAAGCGTAGTAGCGGTTCTCCGGGCGATTGTTTTCCTCCAGGAACCGGAATACCGCATTTTTCTGGGCATTGTCCAGGGCCAGCAATTGCTCCCGCACCCAGCGGTTCTCCAATTGATAGGTGTAGAGGAAATTGGCGAAAGGCTCGCGGCTCAGCGCATAACGCAGTTTACCCCTGGCGAATTTCAGGTAAAAATTGGGGGTATTGAAATCAAAGGTGCCGTAGTTGTACACCCAATCGATCCCCGAGGCAGGGTCGCGCACCCGGAAAGCGCTGTGGCCGAAGGTAGCGTAGAGATCGGAGCCCGCGCCGCAGGTGACCACGCTGATCTCGGCCTGCGGGCTCAGGGTTGGCTGCTGGGAGAACAGCACATGCCCGGTCCACATGCAAACCAGCAAGCAGAGGGTCTTACGCGCGATCATCCTTATTCCGGCCAGTTCCAAACATTTGCGGGTTCCGGACAAATATCCAAATTATTTGACAATGCACAACGGCCATCCGCCGGCGGTTTTAGGTTGATTTGTCTTATTTTTGAAGTGGTTGACACATTTTTACCTGAAACCGGCCCACCGATGAAACACCTGCCCAATCTGATTACGCTGCTGAATTTGTTGTTTGGCTCCGTTGCCGCCGTCTTTGCCGTGCTGGGACGGCTGGAATGGGCCGCTTTCTTTTTTATGCTGGGGGTGATCTGCGATTTTGCGGACGGCCTGGTGGCCCGTAGCCTGGGGGTGCAGTCCGAATTGGGCGTACAGCTCGATTCCCTGGCCGATATGGTGACCAGCGGGCTGGTGCCCGGCCTGGTCATGTGTCAGTTGCTCGGGATGGCATTAAACGGAGGCTGGAATAGCGGAAGTTTCTTTGCAGAGGCGCTGGACAGCGCATCCTGGTCCGGGGCGTGGCTGCCCTTTGCCGGCCTGCTCATTACCCTGGCGACCGGACTCAGGCTGGCCCGCTTTAACATAGACGAGAACCAGGTGGATTCCTTTACCGGCCTGCCTTCTCCGGCCAGTGCGCTGCTTGTGATCTCCCTGCCGCTGATCCTCCTCTACAACGGGAGCGAAACCACCAACAACCTGATCCTGAACCCCTGGATACTATTGGGGCTTACCCTCTTACTGGCTTATTTGCTGAAT
>JBNKHB010000234.1:0-4112 GCA_050290125.1 Robiginitalea sp. | reverse complement strand
AGCTTGCTAAACCGTCAAAACCTGGCCTCCCCGGTGGGAGAATTCCTGGGCATCCTGGTAATCGGCGTGCTGTTGTGGTTCGGCGGACGCATGGTCCTGGTGGAAGAAACCCTGGACCCCTCCTCATTTATCGCCTATATGGGCCTTGCCTATAACATCCTCACCCCGGCCAAGGCCATCAGTAAGGCCTCCTACGGGGTCAAGAAAGGTAATGCAGCAGCGGAACGGGTGTTGCAGGTACTGGACACGGAAAATCCAATCCGAGATCCGGAAGACGGACGGGTCAAGACCACTTTTGAAGATAGTTTGCGGTTGGAGGCTGTCTCCTTCCGCTATGGAGACGAACCTGTGCTTAAGACCTTTACGCTGGATGTTCCGAAAGGGCATACCGTAGCCCTGGTCGGCCAGTCGGGTAGCGGGAAGAGCACTATTGCCAACCTGGTGACCCGCTTCTACGATGTGGACGAGGGGCGCATTACGGTGGACGGAGTGGATATCCGGCATATCACCAAGGCCTCCCTGCGAGGCCTGATGGGCTTGGTTACCCAGGACTCCATCCTGTTCAACGATACCGTCGGCAATAACATCCTGCTCGGCAAAGAAGGCGCCACTCAGGAGGAGATCGAGGCGGCGGCCCGCATTGCCAACGCACATGACTTTATCATGGAAATGCCCCAGGGATACGACACCAATATCGGGGACGGCGGTAATAAGCTGAGCGGCGGGCAACGCCAGCGGCTTTCCATTGCAAGGGCCGTATTGAAGAACCCGCCTATCATGATCCTGGACGAAGCTACCTCCGCCCTAGATACCCAAAGCGAGCGGCTGGTGCAGGACGCCCTGGAGAAACTTATGAAAAACCGGACCTCTCTGGTGATCGCCCATCGCCTGAGCACCATCCAGAATGCGGACAGGATCGTTGTCCTGGAACGGGGTGAAATCGTGGAACAGGGGTCCCACAACGAACTGATGCAGCGGGGCGGGGCCTACCGGAAACTGGTAGAATTGCAACAGCTCGCGTAGGAGCGGCGGTTAAACCAAAACAGGCCAACCGCGTCTAAGCTATTCATACGTCATGACGTCCGAAGCAGAATTAATCGAGCGCCTGCAGGATCCCTCCAGCAGGGATGCGGCCTTCAGCGAACTGGTAGCCCGCTACCAGGAGCGACTGTATTGGCAGGTGCGGCGGATCGTGCTTTCGCATGATGATGCCGACGATGTGCTTCAGGACACCTTTATCAAGATCTTCCGGAATATCGATTCGTTCCGGGGCGCCAGCAAACTCTATTCCTGGATGTACCGGATCGCAACCAACGAAGCCCTGAGCTTTGTAAAAAAACGGTCGCGTATGATGGGGATCTCACATGAGGAATTACAGCAGCAGATGGTGAGCAACCTGGAGGCCGACCCCTATTTTGACGGGGACCAGGCGCAGCTGCAGTTGCAACGGGCGCTGGCCGGCCTGCCCGAGAAGCAACGGCTGGTTTTTAATATGAAGTATTTTGAGGAATTGAAGTACGAGGAAATCTCGGAAATTCTGGGTACTTCGGTAGGGGCCCTGAAGGCGTCCTACCACCTGGCAACCAAGAAAATTGAAGGATTCCTGAAGGAGATTAACGCCTGAGGGAATGGAGATTAAACCTTTTGACTAATTTGGTATCTAAGAAGCGATGAAAGCACGAAAAGGAATAGGCGGATTTAAGGTTCCCGAGGGGTATTTCGGAAACCTTTCGCAGCGCTTGACGGATCAGTCCGCCGGCGCCAGCGGACCCGTATGGCCGGAAGAAGCCGGATTCCAAATACCCGAGGGTTACATGGAATCGTTCGAGTCCCGGATGAGGGCCCGGATGGAAGCTCAGACCGGCAAGGTGCGCCGCCTGCGTATTGCCTACTTGGGTTGGACGGCAGCCGCGGCAGCTGCCATTACGATCATCCTGGTTCTGAAACCATCGGCTTCGGAAGCCCCGGCGGCCTTCGAAGACCTGGCCAGCACCGAGATCAGCCAGTACCTGGAGACCGGTTTTGAGGAGCTGAACGCTTATGAACTGGCGGAGGTATTGCCCATGGACGAGATCGCCATGGAGGACGTACTGGAATCCCTGCCTTCGGAAGAAAACATCCTGGATTACCTGGACGGGGAAGTGGATCGCTATGAAGACTATGATTTGCAAAACGATGAATAAAAAATTGCTTATTGGCACGGTGTTGGCTTGCTGCCTGCTGGCCCCTACTTTGGGAACGGCACAGGATGGGGAAAGCCGTGAAAAGATCAAATCCCTGAAGATCGCTTTCTTTACGGAACGACTGGGATTGAGTACCGAGGAAGCCTCGGTATTCTGGCCCATCTATAACAACTATGAAAAGGAAAAGGAGGCCCTGCTCAATACCCAACGTCAGGAAGTTTTCAGCCGTATCCCGGACATTGGATCTAACAGCGAGCAAGAAGCCGGACGGATCCTGAACCGGTACCTGGAAATTGAGGAGCAGGAAGAGGAAATGGATAAGCGGTTCTACCTGGAATTGGCTGAAACCTTCTCCGCCAAACGCGCCCTCATGCTGCACCAGGCCGAACACGAATTCCGCAAACGACTCTTGCGCGAGTACCGCAAGCGTCGTGGCAACCAGCCCTGACGGGGCCTTACTTGCTGAATACCAGTCTGGCCAGCCGGCCCCTTCCGGCGGCTACCGCAACGGAATCATCCAGAAAACGCACGGTATAGAACGGCTCCTCCGAGAGCCGTTCCCAATTGATGCCCCCGTCCGCCGAATACTCAATCCCCGTAAAGCCTACCGCCACCAGGTCCTCGCCGCCGGAACCGGGAATGTATTGCACACAACTCTTATATCCGGGCGACGCGCCTGAGGCGACCAATTCCCAGGAGCGACCCCCGTCCGATGTCCGGGCTTTGTTGCCCATTTGCTCCTCCGGCTCTGTATAGTCGCCGCCTATGGCAAAACCCGTTTGTCTATCCGCAAAAGCCAGGCTATAAATGCCCTGGGTGGGGCGTTCATGAGAAACGGGAGTCTGGATCACCTCCCAATGCGCTCCCAGGTCCGCTGAGTAATAAATTCGACCTGCCGTTGTGGCGATCCAGCAGCTTTGCTCCCAAATGGCGATATTGGTATTGCTGGCGGCAAAAGCCCCCTCGCCTTCCAGCGCAGGCGGCAGGGAATCGCAGGGGAGTTTGCTCCAGTTGACCCCACCGTCACGCGTCAGCAGAATACTCATGCACCCGTCCATTGCATCCCCCACTGCCAGGCCATTCCGGTCGTCCCAGAAGGCCATGGCATCGTAAAACACCTCCGGATGGCGGTCTTCGTAGACCAGTTCCATCCGGCCTGATTCGCCGGTCTTGTACAGGAGCGCCGGGCTGCCGGCGGACAAGACGAAGAAATCCGCGGAGGTATGCGCCGTGGCCCTGAATTCAGGGAGGGTATCCCCCTGCCCCAGCCGGCCCGTCCGCACCTGGAACCCGGGCAGGGAAATGCTCCCGAAGAGCCCGTCGCTGCCCGCAAATCCCACACTGCCGGGCATCACTTCCAGCGCCCGGACCGAAAAGGAGTCCCGGTGCAATTCATGCACCGTTACCTGCGTATAGCCGTGAGAGCGGGGAGTTTTCGAGCAAGCCGCTATCAACAACAGTACAAAAAGGGATAAGGCAAAGCGCATGGCATCCGGTTTTTCCAAAGATACTTCGATTCCCGCCAAAACGATACCTTTGCCCGATCATGCGATTGCACCGGAACTTAGTGGAAGCCGTATTGGATGGCCTGGACGCCATTTTCAATGAAGGCGTATATGCGGATAAGGCCGTGGAACGCCTGTTGAAGCGGGATCGCCGCTGGGGATCGAGGGATCGGGGTTTCATTGCCGAGACGGTTTACGAACTGGTCCGGTATAAGCGGCTTTACCGTGAAATTGCGGAAGTCCAGGAACCCCTTAACCGCCAGGACCTCTTCCGGATGTTTGCGGTTTGGGCAGCGTGACGGCGATATCGTCCTGTTCGCAGGCGAGGATCTCTTCGCTGGTGTAGTAGCCACGGTCGGCAACGACCTCAAGGCGATCAACTTCGAGCGTCGCTTTGGCGAGCTTTGACATCCGTGCCAGCTGA